>JAJZWW010000489.1 GCA_021846485.1 Actinomycetes bacterium | reverse complement strand
ATTGGTCTGGCGGTCTGGCTGGGTCCGAGTCGGTGCCATTGTGAGGGCCGAGTGGACCTTGGCAGAGGGCGTCGAGGAGGGTGGCGAGCGGGATGTCTCGGGCCGTGGGGAGCGGGTTGGCGACCCGGCCGGCTTCATCGAGGGCTGGGGGAGGGGATCCGGAGGTCCCGGCCGATGTGGGGGCGGACCGGCCCGGGTCGGCCAGCTCCTGGCGGGCACCCGGGAGGTCGTCTACCGCCGATCGTTGGCTCTGGCGACCCGGGACCTGCAGATCGTGGCTTCCACCCTGGGTGAGCGCGCCGGGGTGGTGGGAGCCACCGCCGGGCCTCGTCGAGGCCGCTGCCGGTGCCCGCTCCCAGGGGTCTCGATGCCTTGGCGGCGAGCGCGGCTGCCGGAGTGCCCGAATGCCCTGCTCGACTCCTGGACGGACCGGGACCGTCGTCGCGCTCGACCGGTCCGCCGTGCGCGGATCGCCGGCGTCATCGAGCCCGTAGGAGGCGAGCGAAGGGTGCTCGGGGCGAGGGCGGGCGCAGGGCTTGCGCGCTGGTGGCTCGACGCGCCGCCCGTTGACCCGCAGAGCGCTCTTCGTGGGCGCTCAGCACGACCACCTGCAGTTGCCGGGCAGCGACCCCGAGCACCGTGCGCACCCCGGCGAGCCGGCCGGCGTCGGTGAACCCCAGGAGAGACGGGGACCCCTTCGGGTGTAGAAACTGGCGATGGAGCGGATGAACCGTGAGCAGTTCTTCGCGCGGCTGGCGTCGCTCGACGAGCGGCGCCTGCAAAAGGCGCTGTGGAACCTGTACTGGCGGGGGCCGGCACCGTTTCGCGCGCGGATCGAGGCCGAGCTCGACCCCGCAGGCCCCGCTCCCCGGCGGAGCGAGCCCGAGATACCCGATCCCGAGGCGACCCTCGCCGAGGTCCAGGGCTTCGTCGAGCTGGCTCTCTCGGGCGCCTATCTCGCCGGCGACCGGCGGGTCAAGCCGCGCGAACGGACCCGCTGGCGCTTCGAGCTCCGGCGGCTGTTCGAAGACGTCGGGCTTGCCCTGCGCGACGAGGACCCGACGGCGGCCGTCGCGGCGATGGAGCTGCTCGTCGACCTGGCGAGGGAGATGCACGGCCACGACTACTTCCGCTCCGAGGACCCGATCGAGGCGGCCCGGGTGGTCATCTCCGACGAGGTGGCGCTGCTCTGGTCGACGGTGCGCGACCGGCTCGGCTTCGGCGCGTTCGCCCGCTTGGCCGCGCCGCAGCTCCTGCGCTGGGAGTCCCGCTTCGGCTGGACGCGAAGCGGGTACGGCAAGGTGAGCGAGCGGGAGACCTCGCTCGGCGCGGTGCTCGACCGCCTGATCGCGACCCCGGACTGCTGGGTGACCTTCGCCGACCGCTACCTCGAAGCGCTCGACGAGGTCGCCGCGGGCGAGCGCCGAGCGCCCCGCAAGGGCTGGGGCTCGGCCGACGGGGGCCGTGAGCGGCGCAGCGGGCAGCTCTTCGAGTGGCACCAGATCTTGCTCGGCCGGCTCTTCGGCAGCGACGCCGAGGACCGTCTCGACCGCCTCGTGTCGCACCCTGCGCTCGGCGGCCCGGACATCGCCTACCTCCAGGCGCTGCTGGCCCGGCGTCGCGGGGACCTGGACGCGGCGCGCCGGCTGGTCACCGGCGCGCTCGAGGGGCTCCCTGGGAGCCAGGACTTCCTGGCCCTGGCGGTGGCGATCGACGCGCCGCTTCCGGCGCGGGCCCGAGAGGCCCGGTCCCGCTCGCCACGCTGAGCAGGCAGGCCGGCGCGGAGGGCTCCCGGGTGTCGGTGCGCCAGGGTGGGCACCAACCGCCTACCAGGCGGCTCACCTGACGAGATGGACGAGCGGCGCAGCGCTGGCGATGCGCTCCCGGCGGGACTTGCCCGGTCGTCGACAAGGACGCCAACATCCTGGCGCTCGGAGAGCACCGGCCGTCGTGGCCGGAGGTGGAGCACCTGTTGTTCGTGAAGGTCGGAACCGGTATCGGCTGTGGCGACCGCCGGGGAGGTCGCCGATCTGGCCCGCGAGCGGGACCGTCGGGTGCTGCAGATGGTCCGCCGCTCCGGGCGGGTGCTCGGCGACGCCTTGGCGGACGCGGTCAACTTCTTCAATCCGGCGGTGGTGGTGTTGGGTGGCTCCCTCGCTGCCGCGCAGGGCGAGCTCCTGGCGGGCGCCCGGGAGGTCGTCTACCACCGGTCGTTGGCTCTGGCGACCCGGGACCTGCAGATCGTGGCTTCCACCCTGGGTGAGCGCGCCGGGATAGTGGGAGCCGCTCACCTGGTCCTCGACCGCATCCTCACGCCGGCGTCGATCGACCGGTGGTTGGCCGACCACGACCGCCCCGGATCGCGCCGGGCATCCCCCCCGGTGGCGGAGGCTGCTGGCGGCCGGTGAGCGAGGTCGCGTTCCTCCTCGCGGTCGCCCGCCAGCGGGCGCCGAGGGCGATGGCCATGTCCTGGGACACGATGGGAAAGGGGGGTGCGAGCGGCTGCGAGCCGGCTTCGACCCGTCCCCCGGTACCGGCCGGGGCGGGCCCGCTCGGATGCTGGTGTGGCTGGGCAGTCCCACCGTTCCTGAACACTGAGCAGGAGTGAGTCCTGCTCGACGGGAGGCCCCGAACGGTCTTGGGCCTCCTGGGAGGCTTCCGCGGCTGAGATGGGCATTGTGGTCTTGGTGCCATCGCTTCCCGATCGCCTCGTGCGATCGTCCAATGGTCGCCTCGTGCCGTTATCCAGATGCGGTCGGTTCTTGCCCGCCTTGACTTCGGGCACTCGGAGGATGTCGAGGGCAGGCATCCGCGTCCCAGGAGCTGCCAGGCTGACCCCACTAACGTCCTCCTC
>JAJZWW010000488.1 GCA_021846485.1 Actinomycetes bacterium | reverse complement strand
CAGGGCGGCAGTGGTGTAGGCGCCGTCGGTCGGGAAGAGGTGGCCGGTGTCGGTGCCGGCGGCCAGCACCAGGCCGCCGAGGGCACTGCCAAGGGAGAACCCGACACTGCGGACGACCTGGTTGAAGCTCATGGCACTGGAGGTCTCGCGCTGGGGGGTGACGGCGAGGATGACGCCTGGCATGGCGGCGGAGAAGCTACCGACACCGAAGCCGAGCACACCCATGGCAACGAACAGCTCGGCCAGGTTCGACCGGGCCACAGCGAAAAGGGCGAACGCGCCGAGGACAACGACGGCGCTGCCGGCCAGGAGCAAGGGGGCGTCGAGCCGTTCACGGACGCGGGGGGTGAGCTTGCCGGCGACGAAGCCCAGGGCGGAGAACGGGACGAGGACGAGGCCGGCGACGAAGGTGCTGAGCCCGAAGCCGTAGCCGGCGCCCTGCGGGGTCTGCGAGTACCGGGTGATGAGGGTGAGCAGCAGGTACATGCCGACGCCGCCAACGAGCATGGCGATGTTCGCCCCCGCGACCGCCGGGTGGCGCACCGCCCGGACATCGACGAGCGGCGCCTTGCTGCGAAGCTCCGATACCGTCCAGACGCAGAGCAGGAATGCTGCGGCCACGGCGAGCGCCACCGCAAGGCCGAGATGCCGGCTCCACAGGTTCGTCTCGCTGGCGAGGAACAGGACGAGGAACAGCCCGCCCGCGAGCAGGAGCGCGCCGGTGACGTCCACGTGGGCGGAGCGCCCTCCGGGTGACATGGGCATCGAGCGCCACGCGGCCAGGAAGGCGACCGCGGTGACGAACAGCCCGAGCCCGTAGGCAGCACGGATGCCGCCGAGGTCGGTGAGCAGACCAGCGAGTGGGTAGCCGATGCCGATCCCGATGGTGGAGGCCACCGAGACGAGCGCGATCGTCGGGGCGCTGCGAGCCTCGGGGAGATGGTCGCGGGCAACGCCCATCATCAGCGCGGTCAGGCCGAGGCCCACCCCTTGGGCCGCCCGGCCGACCAGCAGCCACGCGAAGGGCAGTGGCAGCACGGTCAGCGCGCTGCCTGCGACCACGACCCCGAGCGTGGCGAGGATCGTCTCGCGGCGGCGTGACCCAGCGCCGAGGCGGCCGAGGACCGGCGTCGCGAGGGCCCCGCTCAGCAAGGTGATCGTGAGCGTCCACTGCGCGCTGTCGAGCGACACGTGGAACGTGGTCGCCACGCTGGTGATGAGCGGAGCCCCCAGGCTGCCGATCGCGGCGACGACGAGGGCGACGAACATCAGCGAGGGGACCAGCAGCCGGGGCTCAGCCGAGCTCGGGGAAGGGTTCACCGGTTGGACTCGTTCGTGATGTGGTCGAACAGGCCAGGACGGATGCGGGTCCGCACCCCTTCGGCCCACTCTGCGTCGAGCTCGGCGACCCCGAGGGCGGCGCCGTTGTTGAGGAGCATCCCGAAGGCCAGGAAGGCCTTGATCGTCACCGGGTCGAGCCCGGTGATCTCGGCCACCATCGCCCACATCCGCCCGAAGCTGGCCCGCACCTCGTCACGGACCTCCGGGTCACCGCACGCGGCGAAGCCTTGGAGCTGCAGGAGCAGCGACGTGCGGTCGGCCAGCATCTCGTTGTACTGCGCACCCATCCGCCCGAGCGCCTCGAGCCCGGTCGCCTCCCCGGCAGCGGCGCGCATCCCTTCGGTCAGGCGGTCGAAGGCGGCGACCACCACCTCCAAGAAGAGGGCCTTCTTGGTCCCGAAGATGCGGAACACGTACGCCTGGGTGATCTCGGCCCGACGGGCGATCGTCTCAGTAGAGGCCCCGTGCAAGCCACCGTCCGCGAACTCCTCCGCCGCGATGGCCAAGACCTGCTGCCTGCGGTCAGGCCCGCTCATCCTCTCTCGGCGCTCCACGGCACCGAGCTTACTACTCACTAACTAGTAATGACAGAGGGGCAAGAGGAAGAAGGGGTGAACCCGCCTCGGACAGGCATCGCTCAACCGAACTAGAACGCCTGCTCAGTGCTCCGCCTGGCGCCGCGCATCCCACTGCTCCCGCGCCGCCTCAACCGCCTTCCAGTTGATCTCCGCCCACTCCGCGAGCGCGGCGAGCGGTTGGTCCAGGGACCGGCCGAGGTCAGTCAGCTCGTAGAGCGTCGCGGTCTCGACCCGACCTCCATCCAGCCTTCGCGTAATCAGGCCGTCGCGCTCGGCGCGTCGCAGCGTCTCCGTCAAGACCTTGTAGGAGACGCCGTCGATCGCGTCATGGAGATCTTGGTAGCGACGGCCGCCCTCGCCGAGTTGCTCGAGAATGGGCAGACACCAGCGGGCACCTACCAGCGCCAAGAAGCGCCCAGCGAAGATCGCGCCAACTTGCTGGCAACGCGGAGGATTATGGACGGCCAACTGGTCTCGCCACCATCTGCCCGCGGCTTCTACGATCCATGCGGTCCACAAACGCGCCACTGACACCCAGGGCGATCACAAAGGCGCCAGCAGCGAGGATCATGTCAATCCGGAACCCACCGATGAACGGGGTTCGTCCTGCGACGAAGCTCCCCAGCAAGGCGACGCCGACCATGCCACCGAGCTGTCGGGCGGCGTTCAGGGAGCCGGAGGCGACGCCGCCACGTCCTTCTCCTGCAGTCTCGATGACTGCGGCGGTTGCCGGCATCATGGTGAAGGCGATCCCGAACCCAGCAAGGGTCACCGACGGCAGGAGCAACCAGTACGGGGTGCGTAGTCCCGCCAACGCGAGGCTCAGCAATCCCGCGCTGCCTACCCCGAGGCCGACGAGCATCGGACGCCGCGGCCCCCTATGAGCCATGACACGGCCGGAAAGGACAGAGCCGAGCATCGTGGCAGCCATCTGCG
>JAJZWW010000487.1 GCA_021846485.1 Actinomycetes bacterium | reverse complement strand
TAAGGCCCCGAGAAAAACACCCGAGAAACCCGCCCCTCCGACGGGCACCAGAACGAGAAACCGCTGGTCAGGCGCCTGCACCCCTGCACGAGGTGCGCGCCTGACCAGCGGTCGTGGTGGCGGGGGAAACTGCTGATCGCCCGACCGCGGAGTTGCGAGCCGGACGAACCCCGGCCGAGTCGTCATGGAACCACGGTGAGCGCTGGGTCGGTAAAACCGATGACCACGTCTGTGCCCCATTGTGCTCCGACGGTGGGCGGGAATGGCTCGGTCCTGACGTCGGCGCCCGTGTGTGGCGCGTCCACCATGATCGCTTGGCCACCTTGAGTTCCGACGTAGATGCCGACGTGCGAGACGTCTCGGGGCCCACCACCGAAGAAGACGAGGTCGCCGGGTTCGAGGGGCGCGCCTCTTGGAAGTTGGGGCCCGGCGTCGTATTGGTCTTGGGCGACTCGGGGCAGGCTGATGCCCGCGGCACGGTAGGCGGCTTGGACGAGCCCGGAGCAGTCGAAGCCGACGCCGGGTGTCTCGCCGCCCCAGATGTAGGGGGTGCCGACCCGGGCGAGTGCCCAGTCGACGGCGACGCCCCCGGCGGTGCCGGCGGCGACGGTCTGGGCCTGGCTCTGGCCGTAGGAGCTGGCGAGGGCGAGCACCTGGTCGACGTAAGCCTGCGAGTGGTTGTACTGCCAGATGGCGCCGTTGATGTTGGCGCCGCCTTTGGCCCCGTTGGCACAGAGCATGCGGGCTGCGGCGTAGATGGCGTCGGTGGGGTCGTAGATGTCGGGTGGGGAGACGCCGCCGGGTGGGACCGGGAGGTCGTAGGCGGCGAAGGTGGCCGGTTCGAACTGCATAGGCCCGGCGGCCAGGCCGGCCGCATTGATCCCCGACGTCACCCCGGGGAGGGTGGAGGTGCCGTTGTCGGACTCGACGGTGCCGATGGCGGCGAGGACCGTCCACGGCAGGCCCGGACAGGTGGCGGCCGCTTGTTGGTAGAGGGCGAGCATGGCCGGGGGGATGGCGCCCGTGGCCGTCGGGCTCGGGGGGATGGTGCCGCTGAGGACCGAGGCGATCCCCGCCCCGGCCGCCACGGCAACGAGGACGACCGAGGCCATGAGGCCGGCGGCACCGATGGCGAGCTGGCGGCCCAGGCTGTCCTCGCCGCCACCGGTCACGGGCGGGCGGTCGCGGCGCCGAGGGCCCGGCTGGGGTGGCCGAGGTCGACCAGCCGGCACGGTGGGCCGGGGTCGGTGACCGCCCGCCACAGCGGGCCGTCAGGGGCGGCGTTGGGGCCGATGACGGCGGTGGCGACGGGGACCTCGGGGTGGGCGAGGACCCGTCGGGCTGCGCTGTGGCGACCGGGCGACGGGAAGGCGAAGACGATCCAGGTGGGGTGGCCGACGACGCGCGCCAGGCGGGCGTAGCCGTCGAGCTTGGCCTTCAGGCGTCCGAGGGTCTCGGTGCCGGTGTCGTACTCGAAGCAGAACGGGAGACGGACATCGCGCTCGACCCAGACGGCATACGCGTCGGGGCGGACGATCTCCCCCCAGGCGCCGGCGCAGCGCCGGGCCGACCACCACTCGTCGAGGGCGCAGTCGGTTCGGGTGCGTGCCGTGCGCAGCAGGGCGCAGAAGATGCCGTTGCAGCCGACGAGGTGGGCGAGCTGGCGGTTGGTCGAAAGCGCGGTGGCGGTCTCCCGGTGCCAGCCGAGGTCGGCCACGGTCACGCCCCGCTCGGCGGCGATAACGGCGGCGCCTGATGGTCCGAGGGTGAGGTGGTAGGGGCTGGTACCCGACCACGAGCGGAGGCGGAATCGGTCGACCACTCCGAGGGCGCAGAGGACGGACAGGCGTTCCTGGGCTTTGCGCAGCGAGCGGAAGGCGACGTCGGCCACCTGTGGCGTGGTGAGGACCCGATGGTCGAACAGGAGGCGGCAGATCATCCGGTCCCGTTCGGTGAGCCGACCGGCCAGCTCGTAGAGGCGATCGTCGCGGCCCTGTCGCCGTGCGCCAGCGCCATCGCCTTGCGAATGACCTGCCTTCATCGCGACCTACCTGCCCCTCTCCCCCCTTTGTCGGCCCTTGGCGACGACCCCTCTCGAGCCGCTCCGACGTGGCGGTTCGCACCGGCGCGGGGGGTCGCATGAGAGGACGACCCCTGAGACGACCCCACAGACGATCCCTGAGACGATGCCTGAGACGACCCCTGATCGGTCATCGGCGCGTCCTGGTGCTCGACGCGGCCGCCTCAGGGCCCATGGCTTCGGGTGCCATGGCTTCGGGGGGACGGTCGACGGTGATGGCGTCGGTGGCCGGTTCGACCCGTCGGCCGAAGGCGGCCCGGGCGGCGGCGCGCACCGCCTCGCCACGGCCACAGGTGGCGGGTGGGGCGGGGCGGGTGCGAAGCGTGCAGGCGGGGGTCTCGCGCCCGTCGACGACGAGGCGGGCGGCGGCCTGGTAGGCGCCGAGGTGGGCGAGGTCGTGCTCGGTGACCTCGGGGGCCATGTGGCGGACGAGAGTGAGGGCGTCCTCGGGGCTCATGGAGAACCAGACCTTGGTCCGGGCGTTCGAGCTGACCGCGTCACGCAGCTCCTTGGGGAGCTGGGCCAGGTGCTGGTGGGCGAGGACCAAGGAGAGGCGGTAGCCGCGGGCCTCGGCCAAAAGCTCTTCGAAGCTGCGAGGCAGGTTCAAGAAGTTCTGGCATTCGTCGACATACAGCGAGCAGTCGACCCGGGCGGCCTGGCCGAGGCGGGCCCGGTGGGTGGCGGCCTGCCAGACGGCGGCCACGATGAACGATCCCAAGAGCCGGGCGGTGTCGTCGCCGAGGAGCCCTTTGGGGACCCGCACTAGGCAGATCCCGCCG
>JAJZWW010000486.1 GCA_021846485.1 Actinomycetes bacterium | reverse complement strand
CAGGCTCGTCAGGTCGAGGGTCGAGGCATCCACGAGGGCGGCATCGAGAGGGTCGCCGTCCAGGCGCAGAGGCATCTCGATGTCGTCGCTCGGCACGATGACCGCTGGCGGCCCGCCAACGAGATAACTCCGACGTGCGACCTCCAATCCGCCGACGAGTCGTGGGACGGCCTGCCAGGCCTTGCGGATCGGCAGTCCGAGCGCGTCCAGGTTGTCGCCCGACGCGAGAGGGCTCGGACCGTACAGCTTCCAGCCTTCCGGCACACCGTCGATCGACGCGAGCCCGAAGCCGTCCAGCAGTCGGCGCAAGCGAGCGGCGGCAGTGTCGGCGACGAGGAGATACACGGTCTCGCCCGCCTCGGCATCGTCTACCGAGCACCACATCGACCAGTCCCGGGCCGCGAGGGCGACGACGTCGCTCGGTCGATAGACAAGGGTGACGTCGCTGCCCGCGACGACACTGACGCCATTGTCGAGAGCTGTCGCATCGACTGGGATCGGCGTCGGATAGGGCTCGCCCTCCTCGAGCGGGCCAACCATCTGCCCGTCAACCTCAAGGGTTTGGGACTCCCACAACCCCACCGAGATCGGCGCGATGGCGGAGAACCGCAATCGGCGGTCCGCCCAGTCGTCGAGCGTGACGGCGAGGCGTGCCTCGCGCTCCAGGCCACGAGCGCCGGTGGCATCGACCTCGTCGAGCAGACGATCGAGCAGCATGTATTGGAGTCTGTCGCTCGCCTCCCTTCCGGTCCCATGGAGGATCTCCCACAATCGACCGGACACCCTTCTCTGTGCCGCCCACTGCCGGAGACGTCTCAGGAGGTCGGCACTTGCCGTCGCTGGGTCGGTGACCTCCAGATCGCCGTGTCCGACCTGGCCAAGCGATCGGAGGAAGGTATCGATGTCTCTGGAGTCCTCCCGCCGCAGAAGGACCTGGGTGTAGGGATGGCCGATAACGCACCGGGGCCCGGCGTGGGGGATGCGCCGCCATGAGGGCAGGCCCCGCTTCCCCTCGTTGACATTGGTCAGCCACTTGGCAAGGTCGACCCACCACTTGTAGAGCGACTCCTCGTAGTCGACTTGTGTGAGAACGGTGCTGAGACCCAACGCCTCGGAAAACGGTGGGTAGAAGGCAAGGCTTCCTCGCTCAGTCTCCCGGGCAACGACCAGCACAGACAGGGCGAGCACGGCCAGCCACGGGGGCGCCTCGTCAGGGTCGGACCGTGAGCGCCACTCATCGCCCTGCCGACGCAGCCAGCGCAGAGACGGGGCGCCCTGCACCTCCTCTCGAATGGCCGCGATCAGGTCGTCAGCAGGGCTGTCGAGCCCTAGGCCCTGCTCAGCGTTGAGCCTGTCCAGCTCGCCATCGTCAATTCGCAGATAGGCGCGCTCAAGGGGTCGACGGGAGAAGAACCAGGTCAGCAGCGTCTCATTCCACTCCCCGATCAGCATGCCGACCGGCCCGGCAGCGTGCTGATCGTGTCTCCCATGGAGCAGATGCTAGATGCGGTGCCTTCGGCGCGCCGTGGAGCAAAGGCTCGTCAAACGGTCATGACCAGGGAGAAGTCGGGGCCCGCTCCGGTCCGGCGGATTGCCGTGGGCCGCGGCGAGTCAGCGAGGCCCGCTCGGGTTGTTCAACGAGGGCTGTCCTTGCCATGCTCGGCGCTCGGCGCTCGGCGCCCCGGGGTCAGGCGCGGGCGCCGCGGTGCCGGAGCGCGCTGGTCATAGCTGTCGGTCGCCGCTGGCCTGGCGGGCCGGCTCCGGTTCGACGGTGCCGACGGAGGGGCCGGTTCGGAGCGGGGTGACCGGCGGCGGGTCGGTGCCGGTCGGGCTGTTGGTGCCGTCGCGGTCGCGTCCGGCCATCCAGACTCGCAGGCTGGTGGCGGTGAGCCGGACGGCTCGTCGGCCGGGGACCTGCTCGAGGACGCCGACCCGGACCAGGTCCATGAGGGCTCGCGGGGTCTCCCCGGTGAATCGGGCGACCTCGGCTAACGCCACGGCAGCGACCGGTTGGGCGGTTCGACGCTTGGCCTCGTGGTGGGCCATCCAGTACGCCTTGACCGAGGTGCGGGTCACGAACCGCAGGCCGCTGCTGTCGGTCTCAGGGTCGACCTCGAGGTCGCCTCGCTGGGCCAGGAGGCGGACGGTGCTGGCCGCCAGGTGGAGCTGGACGGCGGCGGCGGGGAGCTTCATGGACCGGCGATGGAGGGCCCGGACCCGTTCGAACTCGGACCGCACGGCGTTAGCGGCCTCGGGGGTGACCTCGTACATGCGGGTGGCGGGATGCTGCACCATGGCGAGCCCGAGACGGCGGACGGTGTTGTAGGCCTCGTGATAGCGGACGCCGAGCTGCTCGGCCAGGTCGGGCAGCAAGATCCGCTGGGCGAGGCGGTCACGCTGCGCCCACACCGCGCTCAGGCGGCTGTAACGGCGGGGGACGCCTTGAGCGTCGGGGGCGACGATGGCCGGCAGGGTGCCGTCGGCCATCCACCTGCGGGCCGTATTTGGGTGGATGTCGAGTTCGGCCGCAACGCGCTCGGCGTCGCAGAGGGGATCGTCGGGACTGCCGGGGTCGACCAGCCATCCGGCGTTGGTCAAGGTGGCGGTGATGTGCTCGGCGCGGTCCCGGAGCGGATTGTGCGTTCCCCAGTGAGGGCGGCGGGTGGTGGGAGTGAGCAGCGTGCCGATGCTGGCCGTGATCTTCTCATCGAGGATGGCCGCCACCTTGACCAGCGGGGCGATCTCGGGGTGGTCGAGGGTGTAGATCTCGACTTTCGCACCTATGCGGGCACGTCCTCCCAGGCCAGGCGGATGACGGAGATTTCCTGTGGGGTGACCGGTCCGGAGTCAACCCGCCGAAATTG
>JAJZWW010000485.1 GCA_021846485.1 Actinomycetes bacterium | reverse complement strand
GAGCGGCCCGATCCTCGGGAGGAACTTCGTCTCGTACCACCCCCGGCCCTTGGTGCGCTCGCCGGCGGCGCGGGAGAGGTAGCCGGCGACGAGCGGGACGCCGAGGAAGATGGCGACGGTCTCGGCGATCCGGCCGATCGAGAAGTGCAGGCCGACGGCGGGCAGCCCGAGCCAGCCGGGCAGGAGGCGCAGGTAGAAGTAGCCGAGCAGGGCGAACGCGGCGATCTGGAACAGCGAGTTGAGGGCGACGAGCACTGCGGCGGCCTCCCGGTCGCCGCAGGACAGGTCGTTCCAGATGAGGACCATGGCGATGCAGCGGGCCAGGCCGACGATGATCAGCCCGGTGCGGTACGCGGGCTGGTCGGGCAGGAGCGCCCAGGCCAGGCCGAACATGACCGCCGGGCCGACCAGCCAGTTGAGCACCAGCGAGGAGACGAGCATGCGCCGGTCGCGGGTGACCGTGCCGAGCTCGCCGTAGCGGACCTTGGCCAGCACCGGGTACATCATCACCAGCAGCCCGACGAAGATCGGCAGCGACGTGCCGGAGGTGACCTGGATGGCATCGAAGTGCCGGTCGAGGCTCGGGATCGCCCGGCCGAGGCCGATGCCCGAGGCCATCGCGGCGAGGATCCACACCGGCAGCAACCGGTCGAGCAGCGACAGGCGCGCGACGACGGGCGCCTCGGGGTTCGCAGTGGTGGAGGGAGACCGGATCTGATCGACATCTGTCGATGCTAGGCTAGCGACGACATCCCTCGACGGCCGCCGGTGGCGCCGCCCGGGGGCTCCCTCTACCGAGGGCCCCCCGGCCCTGACCAGCGGAGGGAGAGGGATTCGAACCCCCGGGGAGTTGCCTCCCAAGGCTTTTCAAGAGCCTCGCATTCGGCCGCTCTGCCATCCCTCCGGGCGGGATCCCGCCCGGAGGCGGTCGGAGTGATGCTAGCTGGCTAGCTAGTGAGAAGTTTCTCCTCGGTGAGGCAGGTCGGGGGACCACGTCGAGCGCGGTGCCGACCAGGGGGCGCGCGACACAGCAGGTGAGCCGGACGATGCGCCCAGCTCGCGAACCGAGGTACATGTTCATCGGAGCCCGGGATATCGCGGCGGATTGGCTGGATGGCGCCAGACAAGCGAGATCCTTCAGCCACATCTGCCGACATGATGGGGGTGTTCCACGAAGATGTGAGAGAGATGGACCTATGTTGAGCACCCTGTCCCAGGTGAGCAGCTACCAGGCTGAGCTGCGGGTGGAAGCCGAGCGCCAGCGCCTCGCGCGAAGCGCGCGGTCGACCGCGAGTGCCCCGGGGCGCCGCCACCACCCCACCGACTCCGCCTTGGGCCGCCCCGGCACCCGCCGGCCCGCGCGGGGATGAGCTACAGGGGAGGAACTGCTACAGAGAAGGAACTTGCCTGCTGGACTTGTTCACCGGCTCTCACCTCGGGGTTCGGGTGTGGAACAGTCCAACAGGCAAGTTTTTCCTCGGCATCGGGTCCCGAGCGGTCAGTCGCTCCAGCGGTCGAAGTGGACGATCTCCTCGACGGGCGGTCGGGCGGCCGGCTTGAAGTCCGTTCCTAGGGTGTAGGCCACCGGTAAGAGGGCGACCTGGGTGACGTCGTCGGGGATCCCGAGGAGAGCGGCGGCCTCCTTCTCCCTGCCGAGGTGCAGGGTCGTCCACGCCGAGCCGAGCCCCCGGGAGCGCAGGGCGAGCATGAAGCTCCACGCCGCCGGAAGGATCGAACCGTAAAGGCCGGCGGCCTGGGCGTTGGGGAGGCCGTCGGCCCGCCCCCGGATGCAGGGGATCACGTGCACCGGCACCCGGTGGAGCTCGTCGCGCAGGTGCACCGCGCTGTCGCGGACCCTCCGGGTCTGGCCGTCGGCCGCGGGAGCGGCCCCCCCGAAGTAGTCGGCCGACGCCTCGCGGTAGAGCTCGGCCAGCCCGGTACGCAACTGCGGGTCGGTGACGACGATCCACCTCCAACCCTGGCTGTTGCTCCCGGTGGGGGCCTGCTGGGCCAGCCGGAGGCAGTCGAGCAGCACCTCCCGCTCGACCGGGCGGTCGAGGTCGAGGCGCTTGCGCACCGAGCGGGTGGTGGCCAGCAGGCGGTCGGTGACCGCCAGGTCGAAGGGAGCGCCGGTGGGCACGGGTGGTCCTCCTGGGTGGGTCGAGTCAGCTCGGGGGGTGGACCGCAGCGCGGATCTGGGCGATCCAGCGGTCGGCGGCGACCCAGGCTCGGTGGGCATCGCGGCGCCGGCGGGCACCGTGCTCCCCAGCTGCGGGGTAGCTGCCGAGGAACTTGATCTCGCGGAGAGTGACGTGCAGGTCCCTCAGACAGTCGGCGACGACCTCGTCGGCCACATGGCCTTCGAAGTCGACGATGAAACAGTACTGGCCGAGGGCCTGCTTGGTCGGCCGGGACTCCAGCTTGACCAGGTTGATGTCCCGGGCGCTGAACTGGCCGAGGATCGCGTGCAGGCTGCCGGGCCGGTCCGAGGACTGGAAGCACACGATGCTGGTCTTGTCGTGACCGGTCGGGGCGGGGACACCCCGGCGGGGAGGGGCGACCAGCACGAAGCGGGTGACGTTGTGCTCGTGGTCCTCGATGCCCGAGGCGAGGAGCTCCAGGCCGTAGAGCGCGGCCGCGAGCGCCGTGCCGATGGCGGCCGTCCGTGGGGGGCGCTGCTCGGCGACGGTCCGCACCGCCTCCGCGGTGGAGGTGGCGGCCACCTCTTCCACGTCGGGCAGGTGGACGCCGAGGCATGCCCGGCACTGGGCGGTGGCCTCCGGGAACGACACCACCCGGTCGATCTCCGACAGCTGCGTCCCGGGCGGCACCATCAGGTGCTGGGTCACCGGGAGGAGGACCTC
>JAJZWW010000484.1 GCA_021846485.1 Actinomycetes bacterium | reverse complement strand
TTGGTCTCGGAGTTGGCGGGCCGCGGTCATCCCCGCCGGCCCAGTGCCGACCACGGCGATGGTCGGGACGGCCCTCATCGGCTCATGCCGCTCGCCGTGACGGTGTCGGCGGCAGAACGTCGGGCTGGCGTGCTCGGACCTGCGACGCGCCGATCGCTACTCACTGGTGGTTTCCCCGAGCGCACGGTCGACAAGCCCAGCGATCGTGGCCAGCCCGGCGACCTGCTCGGAGCTGAGCCCATAGCGACGAGCGAGGGTGGTCGAGTCGGAGAACACGACCGTGCTGCCCAGGGCGCCGGGGGACGCCTGGCGGACGAGGAGGCGGGTCGGGAGCTCGAGGGCGAGGTCGGGGGCGGCGAGCATCGGCGGGGTGCCCGCAGCGGGGTTGCCGACGATCAACACCTGGGTCTCGGGCATGTCGAGGCCGACCGACCGTGCACCGGCGGCATGGTCGATGGTGCCAAACACCGTCGCGCCGGCCGCCGTGACGGCGTCGGCGAGTCGCCGGACCGTCTCGTCGACGGGGAGCGGGCTCGAGCGCTCGATGATGCCACGATCTGGAGGAAGCGCCGTTGGAGCATCCCCAGCGGACTTGGACCACCACAGCTCGAGCTGGATGTGATCGGGGTCCCTGAAGACAAGCGCCGAGCCCACCTCGGTGTCAGCCACCGGCGAGTGCTCGACACCGAGCGCTGCCAGACGTCCCTGCCAGACGTCGAGGTCCTGACGCCGGCCGACGGCGAAACCGACGTGGTCGAGCCCGGCGTGTCGCTCGTCGAAGGGCTCCCCGGGGAACCCCTGGTGCTGGTTGAGCCCGACCACCAGACCCGAGGAGTCGTGGCGCAGCACGATCATGGCGCGCTGGGGGAAGTCCACCCGCCGCAGGCGCCGCAGCCCAAGCACCTGCTCGTACCACGCAGCACTCGCCTCGACGTCGGAGACCGACAGGTCGAGGTGACCGATGCCAAAGAACCCCGCTTCCTCCATGTGTATGCCTTTTCTCCTCCGGCTCGGTCTCACGCCACGCCGTGACACGCTGCCGCGGCGTCGTCGTAGACCAGCCCTCTCGTCCCGTTTAGCTCCACGATCCGCGTGCCCTCGGTCCCTCGGTGCGCGGACAGCCGGCCGTCGTGGCCGAGGTGGTACACCGCGGCACCCGCGAGCAGGACTGCGGCGTCGGCCACGAGGCGGCGGTGGCAGCGCCACCACAGCGTCTCCGCGCACATCGCCGCCGTCGGCCGCTCCGCGGCGTCGTCGAGCAGGCGGGCGAGCCCGGCGGCGAACGAACCGGTCGCCATGTAGTCGGCGTAGCCCCGGAACGCCGGGTGGCGCAGCGCGGTGTTCGTCGATCCGACCATGGGCCGCCGGTGTCCGCCCAGGTTCTTTTCCCAGCGGTAGTTGATCCCGGCCGCCGGTAGCCACGACTCCATCTGTTCCCGGCCGAAGTGGGGCTGACGTCGGCTTCCCGGCGCGCTGCGAATGTCGACGACCAGCTGGACACCCGCCGAGGTGAGCAACTCGACGAGCTGCCCACTTCGAAGGGTGCCGTGCCCGACAGTCAGGAGCAGTCGCACGCTCGCCCGGTCGTTCCCGGGCGCAATGCCAGCAATGACATCATCACTCGGCCTCATCGGAGATATTCTACCCGTCAGACGAATAACAGTTGTCGTGCCTGTCTGCACCGTGAGCTACCAATCGCAGCGTTCACTCCTGGAGGTCAGGACATGACGAGTCGTCGACCCCCGAGGTGGGAAGGGTGGGCTCGGACGAAGGCTGGACCATCGCGGGTCCGGCACCCAATCCCTTGCCCTCGTTCGCAGGGTGAGCGTTCATGTCGTCATCGTGCTGCGCCACTTCGAGGTGACCGCGCTGGCGCGCGGATACGGGCTTGGTGCCCCCCTGCTCCGAATCGTTATCGTCTTTCGGCTCAGCGGGCACTTTTCCGAGTGGCTCGGGCCGGTCTGCGCCCTCTGCGGCCGCTTCTGCTGCGCAATGGGCTGCCCGCGGCGCCCAGGGGCCGAGCGTGGGTGGCTGGACGTGCTCGTCGGCGACACGGCGGCGCAGCTCGGCCTCGATCACCAGCTCCGTCACCCCAGTCGCTAGCAGGAGTGGCACCAGCATCCCGTAGCCGCCGGTGGCCTCGGCAGCGAAGACCACACCGGTGAGAAGCGCCCGCGCCCCCACCCCGAACGTCGCCCCCATGCCGACGAGTGCGAAGGCGCCGGGCTGGATGTGGGCGCCAGGCAAGGCGTGGGCGAACGCGATGCCGACCATCTCTCCCATGGTGGCCCCGACGAGGAACATCGGTGCGAGCGTGCCCCCTGAGGTGTTCGACCCGAGTCCCACCCACCACGAGACCATCTTCCCGACGAACAGAACGGCGGCCGCTCCGAGCAGGAACCGGCCGTTGACGGCGTCGGTGATGGCCCAGTAGCCGACCGACAGCGAGCCAGGCACGGCCAGGCCGATCGCGCCGAAACCGCTGGTACCGTCGGGGGGTGTGCTCACTCGGGGACCGGTAGGCGGCGGAACCCTGCTTCGACGGCGAACAGGCCCCGGTTGAGCACCACGGCGAGGGCTCCGGCAGCCAGGCCGAGGACGGCGAACAGGGGCAGCTGGGTCACGTGGAAGACGAGTGGGTGCACGACGGCGAACAGGGGATGGGGTGCGATCAGCACGTCGTGGAGCGCGGCTGCCACGGAGGTGGCGAGCACCAACGGGACGAGGGAGCGGAGCGAGTGCTCGAACAACAGCAGCTCGAAGGCCAGCACCACCGCCGCGACGGGGGTGGCGAACACGCCGGCCACGCCGGCGGCGGCGCCGGCGGCGAGAAGTATCCTGCGCTCCGCTGGGCTGACCGGCAC
>JAJZWW010000483.1 GCA_021846485.1 Actinomycetes bacterium | reverse complement strand
TTCCGATCTGACCTCTCGCCGCTCATCCTGCCGGGCACGATCCCCTTGGACGACGCACCGGTCGCATCCGAGCTCGCCCGGAACTTGGAGGACACCTGGAAGCCGGTCATGGACGCCGACGTCGACGGCGCCGCCTCGCTGCCCGCCCAGCTCGATGCCACCTACCAGAACCTCGGCCGCTACGGGGCTACGCGCAAGGTCGCCCGGGCGGTGTTCTTGGGCTCAGCTCCGACGGTGCACTCGCCCCATCGCGGAGTCGAGGCAGCCCGAGTGCGTCTTGGCTGTGCCGCTCCCGGCGAGGCCGTGGCCACCTACGCCGACGCGCTCGCCCGCCTGTCGGACAAGGCCACCTACCTCTATGTGGACCGAGACCGCTACTGGTACGGGCTCAGCCCGAGCGTCGCCCGCATGGCCCGCGACCGTGCCGAGCGCTGGCTTGCCACCGGCATCGCAGAGGTCGACGCGGCACTCTGCGAGCGGATCCGCCGCCAGCGCGACCGGGGAGATCTCGCCGGGGTGCACGTCGCCCCGCAGTCATCGGCCGATGTCGACGACGACGACCAGGTCCGCCTCGTCGTGCTGCCACCGCATGATGCCCACGTAGCGAAGACCGAGGACTCCCCCGCCCTCGGTGCGGCTAGAGAGATCCTCGAGCACCGGGGCAGCGCGCCACGCCTTTTCCGCAACATGGTGGTGTTCCTCGCCGCGGACCACCGCCGGGTCGATGACCTGCGCCAGGGGATGGCCGAGGCACTCGCCTGGGGATCGATAGCTGCTGAGTCCGACGAGCTCGGTCTAGGCACCCAGCAGGCCGCCCAGGCGGCCACCAAAGCGGAGGAGGCCGAGGGCACCGTCGAGCGCCGCCTGGCCGAGGCCTACACCTGGGCGCTCGTGCCGACCCAGCCCGATCCGACCGGTCCGATCGTCTTCGACCCGGTCCGCATCGAAGGCCAGGGCGCCCTCGCCGCTCGCACGGCACGCCGGCTCATCGACAAGGGCCACCTCACCATCGTCTATGCCCCCTCGCTGCTGCGCACCCTCGTGCTCGGCGGCCCGCTCGCCTCGCTCTGGGAGAAGGGCCACGTCTCGCTCGGAGAGCTGTGGGAGGCGCTCGCCCGCTATCCGTACCTGCCGCGCCTGAGAGACCGCTTGGTCCTCCAGCGCAGCGTCCAAGACGGCCCCGCCGGGTTCGCCTGGGCAGAAGAGGGCTTCGCCCTTGCCGAAGGCTACGACACCGCCGGCGGGCGCTACCTGGGGCTCGTCGTCGGACCGGGGGGATCGAGTGCCACCTCGGCATCCACGCTGCTCGTGCTGCCAGAGGTGGCCATGGCGCAGCTGCGGGCCGACCAGCAGGCCACAGGCGACGCCGCGACCACGGGAGAAGCCACGGCCACAGGCGATACCGCGACCACAGCAGCCACAGGAGCCATGCCTAGCTCCACGCCGCCGCCAACGACCACGGGGGCGGCGCCGGCAGGCCCGTCGAAGCCTCGGCGTTTCCACGGCAGCATCGTGCTGCGCTCCGAGCGGCTCAGCCTCGAGTTCGGCCGGGTCGTCCAGGAAGTCGTCCAGCACCTGGCCGAATCCGCATCCACGGTGGAGGTCACCGTCGAGATCGCAGCCGGCACTCCGGAGGGCTTCGACGAAGCTGTCATCCGTACTGTCACCGAGAACGCCCGCACACTGCACTTCACAGACCAGGGCTTCGAGGAGGAGTAGGCAGCGCGAGCCAGAGCTCGTCAGAGCTCTCCGGAACGGTCGCGCGCTGAAAGTCCAGCGTCCGAGACACCCGAATAAGACAACTATCTGCGGGGCTCATCCCGAGCCATACTGGTGCCGATGAGATGGGATCGCTCCGAGCGGACGGATCCATGAACAACCCCCCCATCACCACAATCGCCGCAATCTCAGTGCTCCTCACCTTCGCCTACACAGGTTTTCTGGTATGGCTCTCTTACCGGCGTGCTTTGGCTCGTTCACCCAGAGGGATCGTTCACCGCATTCAGGTGGCTGGGAGCCACGAGGTCAAGCTTGGCAACATCGGTGGAGTGTGGAATCCGGCCAAGCCGCTCGGTGCCGGCAACCTGGTCCTCGGCCCAGGCGTCGCCTCCTACACGTTGGGCAGCGACGGAACCGTTCATCTTCGCTTCGAAACGAAGGGTGGAGATGTTCAGGACTTCTCCGGGCCCATTCCGCAACGGTTGTCGGGCGAGGGATCCGAGGCGGACGTTCGCGGACGCACTCTGCGACGTCGGATCACCGTGGCTTATGCAATCACGCTCCTGGGCGCCTTTGTCGTGGGCGTGGCGGCGTCGAGTGGCGGCTGGGCGACCCGCACCCTCGTGGGAGCCGGAGCGCTAGTTGGAGCGATGGTTCTTTGCGCGATCGTCGTCCGGGTGTTGCGGGTCGATTGGGCGCTCCGATCAGCGAGTGCAGATAGAGGTAATCACCCAGGACGGTAGGTGCTTCGTGCTCGCGCAGCCCTCGGCACTCGCCGGGGGCAAGCACCTGCCGCCCATAATGCGCGAACGGCGGGGGTGCCTAGGCGTCCCTGCCCGCCAGGTCCCTGCCCGCCAGGTCCCTGCCCGCCAGGTCTCGGACCGCCAGGTCTCGGGCCGCCAGGTCTCGGGCCGCCAGGTCTCGGGCGTGCCCGGTCAAAGAGTCTTCGGGTAATGCGGCCCGACCTCCCCTACCTCCCCCGCTGGCGCACACCTTCACCCCCCATTCCACCGAGCGCTCTTTGGTCTACACACATCTGCACCAGGGGTGCGCCGACGGCGCCGCGATGCCCCCGGCCGTGGCGTCTAGTCCGGGTCCGTGCCACGCTCTCGGCCCCCAGCACCGGCGAGAGCTCCGTGCAACCCCTGCGCAAAGA
>JAJZWW010000482.1 GCA_021846485.1 Actinomycetes bacterium | reverse complement strand
GCGGGAGCGTCGGAGAGGGTGAGCTTGGAAAGCGCCAGGCGTTGGTGGCCCTCGGCGTCGAAGTTGTGCGGCTCGAGCCAGCGTTCGTAGGCGGCGGCGAGACGGGGCCACTCGGCGTCGGTGACAGAGAACCACGCCGTGTCGCGGTTGCGGCCCTTGACCACGGCGGCCTGGCGGAAGGTGCCCTCGTAGACGAACCCGAACCGCTGCGCCGCTCTCCGGGAGGCGGCGTTGAGGAAGTCGCACTTCCACTCGTAGCGGCGGTAGCCCAACTCCTAGAAGATCATGCGCATCAGGAGCACCATGGCCTCGGTCGCCGCCGTAGTCGCCTGCAGGGCCGGGCTGAAGGCCAGGTGGCCGACTTCGATGGCGCCTGCCGCCGGATCGATCCGCTGCAAAGCGGCCACTCCGACCGCCTGGCCGTGCTCGTCGAGGATGGCGAAGAACATGGGATCCTCGCGGCCGGCGACCTCCTCCAGCCAGGCGCGGTACGGCGCCAGGCTGTCGAAGGGTCCGTAGGGCAGGTAGGTCCACATCTGGCCCTGCTTGTCCGCACTGTTCGCTCGGTACAGGTCATCGGCGTGGCGGGCGGCGTCCAGCGGTTCCAGGCGGCACCAGTGACCCCCCATCGGGCGAGCCGCCGGCCGAGGACAAGGGGTCCAGCCGGGCACGAGGCGACCGACAGGCTGGCCGAAGTCGTTGAACTTGCTTGGCCCGGTTCGCACGGATCAAATGCTGCCATGCTCTGCGGCGATCAGGATGCCGGGGCTGACACGTGCCGAGCCGATCCCGCGTCCGGGTTTGCCGAGCCGGTAGCGAACCTTGCCCTTCAAGACGGTGCCGGACTCGGCGGCGCCGTCGGTGAGGGCTTCACCAGCGAAGACCGTGAAGGTCCACCGGTCGTTGGCTTCGCAGTCGGGAAGCCGGCGACCGCTTTGGAGCACCCGCGCCCCCCACACCTGGCGAGTCATCAGCTCACGCGTGTCTACACCGTCGACGGCGAACGAACCGGCAGGAGCGCCGACCACCTCCTCGTAGCTGCCCAGAGCCGGTCCGTAGGGTCCGGTGACGGTGGCGACCATCGTCCATGCCCGACCAGCCTCGACAGCGAGCCGGCCAACAGGTAGACGCTCGTCGAAGACGTCCTGGGTTGGACAGCCGAGCTGGTCCGTCCGCACGCAAGCAGGCATCGGGCCGCGGGTGTCGAGCTTGGCGGGGTCCGGCACGAGCACGATCCCGTACGCCGTCTCCTCGGCGAAGCGAGCGGCGGCGAACCGTTCGATCAGCCCCTTGACGGCCGCCTCGGCTCTCAGCCACTGCTCGTCGCTGAACGTGCCGTCAACGTACGCGGGGCTCACCGCGGGTAACCCCACGGACTCGACGGCCTCGGCCACGGAGCGACACGTCGCCCACCCGCTGGCTGCGAGCGCTGCGGTCTGGTCAGATCGGAACGACACGCCCGAAGGATACGAAAGGGCTGGATCTACAAGGAGGACTCGTCGTAGACGTCCTCGTAGATGCCTTCGAGATCCGTTGCCTCCACGATCTCGGCGAGACGCTGCCGGGCGTCGGGTCGGGTCAACGCCGCGCTCGCGGTCTCGAGCTCGGCAACGGGGACATCTACCTCGACGATCGTGATCACCTGCCGGTCGTTGGCGACGTTGCGGCTGACGCGCACGGCAACCGGGTAGTCGCCCGAGGTCCCTACGGGCACCCACGCGTCCTTGAACTGCTCGTAGGTCACGCCGGGCTTCAAGGTCCGCACGAACACGGCACGAAGCAACGCCACCACCTCCAGTCGGAGCGTCCGGTGAAGTCCCGGACCACCAACGCCCGATGCTATCCGCGGACTACAGAGGCGACTTCATGGAGACGCGCTGTGCCGTGTCGGTAGACGATCGTCGGTGCGGGCCCCTGCGCGCCTTGACGCAGCCTAACTTACCAGTTAGTGTGGTGCATGGCTTCTTCCCGCAACACCGAGGCCCGCCTGCTCGATGCCGCTTCGGAGCTGTTCTACGAGGAGGGGTTCGCCCCGACTGCTATCGATAGGATCGTCGAGCGCTCCGGGGTGTCCAAACCGACGCTCTATGTCCATTTCCCCTCGAAAGACGCGCTGCTCGTCGCCGCCCTCGAACGCCGCCACACCGAGCGGGTCGCCACCCTCGGCGCCTGGGTCCGCGCCGCTTCCCCCGACCCCGCCGAGCAGCTTCTGGCCGTGTTCGACTGGCTGGCGGTCTGGCACGAGACCGAAGGGGCACGGGGCTGCGCGTTCGTGAACGCCGCCGCGGAGCTAGCCGATCCGGCCCATCCTGCCCGGGAGGTCGCCCGTCGCCACAAGCGTTGGATGCGTGACTACCTCGCCGGTCTGGCACAAGAAGCCGCTCTGTCCGAACCGGCACGCCTCGCAGGCGACCTGATGCTGCTCATCGACGGGGCGAACGCCCGGGTGCTCGTCGAGGGCGACCTGGCTGGCACGCGCGACGCGCGCCGCGTGGCGGCGGTCCTCATCGAGGAAAGCCGTGGCCGGAGGTGACCAGCTCGCAGGTGGGCTGCCCGCCGACACTCGGTGCGGCAGGTAGGAACAACACCATCTGGGTCGCACTCGGTCTCGCACTCGGCCCGGCGGTCGTGCTCGGCCTCGCCCGCTTCGCCTACGCGTTGCTCCTGCCGGCGATGCGAGCCGAGCTGCACTGGTCGCTTGGCACCGCCGGCGCGATGAACAGCGCGAACGCCATCGGCTACCTCGCAGGGGCGCTCGCCACTGCAGGGCTCGCGCGGCGATCCCGGTAGGGACCGCCCTTGCGGGCGGCCCCCCGGACAGATCCCGGCGTGCGGGACTAGCGCACCGGGCTCCTGCCTTGGGTCGTGGCGGCAAAGC
>JAJZWW010000481.1 GCA_021846485.1 Actinomycetes bacterium | reverse complement strand
ACGGTGCTCGACGAGCACTGTCGTCACCTTCGGATCGGCGTCACCTTCGGGTCAGCCAGCAGGCGACGCAGCTTCGAGCGGGAGCCGTTCATCCCCGATCCGACCTCGGCCTCCACCCTCACCACCTGACGATCCAGATCGGCGCGCCGGTCATGCGAAGACACCCGGGCAGGCCGTGCCCTCCGGGTGGTGATCGCCGAGGCCGAGCCAGCCGCAGTAGTCACCGTCATGGAGCTCCGGCGCGATGGTGACCGGGCGGGTCGTGGCCGACGGCGGGGCCGATGCGCCGGAGCCCGCCGGCGTCGAGGGACCGGCGCGCCCGCATCACGGGGTCCACGTCACGGTGCCGCCGGCCGGCCACGAGGCGGGGACGGCGACCGGTTTGCGGAACACCAGACCCCGGATCTCGACGGGGCCGTCGAGGCGCACGCCCGGCAGCGTAGCGATCACCGCCCGCAGCGCCAGGCGGGTCTCGAGGCGGGCCAGGTCGCCGGCGATGCAGGTGTGCGGGCCGCGGGCGAAGGAAAGCTGGGAACGGAGGTTGGGCCGTGCAGGGTCGAAGCGGTCGGGGTCGGGGAACGCCTCCGGGTCCCGGTTGGCGCCGGCGAGCGACACCCGCACCAAGTCGCCGGCGCCGATGGCGGCGCCAGCCAGCTCCACGTCGCCGGTGGCGTAGCGGTCGACGACCGACGCCGCCGGCTCGAGCCGCAGCGACTCCTCGACGACGCCGTCGAGGAGAGCGTCGTCGTCCCGGGCGTCGGCCGACAGCTCCGGACGGGCCAGCAGGTGGGCGAGGGCGCCGGCGACCTCACCGTCGACGGTCTCGACCCCCCCGAACATGATCACCGCCGCGTTGGCAGCCACCTCCGCCGGCTCCAGCCGGTGCCGGGGGAGGGAGGCGGACCCGAGGTGCGCCGCCAGGGAGGCCATCGCCGCTGCGGCGTCGGGGGCCGGCTCCTCGCCGGCGGTGATCGCCGTAACGGCCGCCACGATCGCCCGGTACCAGGCGAGCACCGTGGCGGCGTGGACGTCCTCGAGGCCGAGCATCGAGGCGGCTACGCCCGCCGCCAGGGGGGCCGACAGCGACCGGCGGAGATCGGCGTGGCCGAGGGGTCGCACCTCGCCGAGCAGCTCGGCGGCCGTCGCCTCGACCAGGCCGGCGTAGCGCTCCTCGACGCCTCCCGGCAGGAAGAGTGGGACGAACGGGGAGCGGTGACGGCGGTGCTCGGCGCCGTCGAGTGACAGCATGCTCGGCCCGACGACCTGACCGGTCGAGAACCTGGCGTCGTCGACCGTGAACGCCGCCGGGTCCCGCAAGACGTCGAGCGCGGCGCGGTAGCCGGTCACCAGCCAGCCGCCTATCGCAGGCACCCACACGACCGGGCTGGTCGCCCGGAGCCGAGCCAGCACGGCGTGGAGGTGTGGACCCTCGAGGTCGTCGAGCGACGGCACCTCCACGGCGACCACGGTAACGGCAAAGCCGAGCCGGATGGTCGAGCGGTCGCTCTTTCCCCTCTACACAGGAACTACAGCCGGCCGAGGGTGACGCGGCCGAGCGGCTCCGACCACACCGGGTCGTTGTCGAAGCTGACCGCCCCGTTGGCCGCCTCGACGTCGACCCTGCCCGTACGCCGGTTGCGGACCAGACCTCCTCTCCCGGCACCGGCTCCTCGTCGGGGCGGCCGGGACCCGCCCGCCGGCGGGCGCCACCGTCATCCAGGCGAGCACCACCGGGCGCCACCAGACCCCCTCCTCGTCGAGGCCGACGCGGGCGGGAGCGGGCAGCTGTGCGCCCCCGGCTCCGAGACCGAGCCGCTCGATTTGGAGCAGCTCGTGCTCGCCTACCTGCGCGCCGAGGCGGGGCGGCGACCAGGTCCTCGAGCCCCAGGACATGGGCCTTCCCGGCTACGCAGCCGGCGAGGCGTCTTGCCTCCGCCTGGCCGCGCAACTGGGTCTGGCGACCGGCGACGCCGAGGAAGATCGCATTGTCCACGTCGCTGCGACCTCCCTGCTGACAGAAAGGGACCTCGGTCCCTCAACAGACCCCCAGCTCCGACAGCGACCCGCCCGGGGGGACCGCCCCGACCTCCCGACCCCGGAGCCCACCCCCCCCACCGCTGCCCGAGCCCCTCGCCACGGTCGTGCCAAACCGAGGCGACCACTTCGCCCCCCTCCCGGCCAGGCCCGGACCGGGCCTGCACCCGCACTCCACCGCTCCACCGCTTCGAGGGCCCGCCCGGGTCGACACCTGCCCTCTACGCTACGGCGATGGTCAAGCTCATCGTGCTCCACGGTCAGCCCACCGACGCCGAGGCGTTCGACGCCCACTACTTCTCGACGCACGCGGCCCTGGCAGCGAGGATGCCCGGGGTGCGGCGCTTCGAAGCAGCCAGGTGCGCCTCGATGGACGGTTCGCCGGGGGCGTACTACCTCCAGGCCGAGCTGTGGTTCGACGACGCCGACGCCCTTCGCGCCTGCTTCGCCTCCCCGGAGGGCAGGGCCGCGGCCGACGACGTCCCCACCTTCGCCACCGGCGGAGCCGCGATGCTCGTCGGGGAGGTCCTCGGGGCTGGCTGACCGCCAGAAGCAACGGGCCAGAGCCGACCGGCGCCCAGCCAGGCGACTTCGACCACCAGATGTCACGCAGAGCCGCCGACCATGCCAGCGAACAGGTGAGAGCATTGCGGCCCATGGGATCCCTGGACGTTGTGCAGGACATCGATGACCGCCCCACGTACGACCGCGCTGTCCAGCGCTTCCGGGAGCGCCGGATCGCCCTGCCCACGTTCGCCGAGCTGGCCGATCCGACGCTGATGCCGGACGCGGTCCGGGCCGGCCTGGCGACAGTGGGCCCCAACGATGCCCACCCGCTCAACCTGTTCCGCGTGCACTGGTACAACGCCGCCGA
>JAJZWW010000480.1 GCA_021846485.1 Actinomycetes bacterium | reverse complement strand
CCCGGTCGCCGACACCGCCATCCGCTCGCTGTACGTCGACCTGCTGTTCCTCGGGGTGCACGGCATGGACCCCGAGGCCGGCTACACCACCCCCAACCTCGCCGAGGCCGAGACCAACCGGACGCTCGTGGCCAACGCCCGCCGGGTCGTCGTGCTGGCCGACTCGAGCAAGTGGCGCACCATCGGCCTGTGCCGCATCGCCCCGTTGCGCGCCGCCGACGTGGTGGTGACCGACGACGAACTACCCCTCGACGCCCGGCGGGTACTGGGGGACGCCACCGAGCTGATCATCGTCCCGGTCCCCTCCGAGACCGAGGAGGCAGGATGAGCAGGCGGGCACCGACGGCCGGCCGGTCGGGGACCGGAGGCGGTACGGCGGCACCGGCAGATGCGAGCGGCGTCACGCCAGAAGGCGCCGGCGCGGTGGGCTCCGGGGGGGTCACCGAGGAGCGGGTGGACGACCCGGCGCGCAGCCTGATCCGCCTGACCGAGTCCAAGCCCGACGGCCGGCGGCTCACCCGCTACAGCCTCGCCGGGGCTCCACGGGCCGGCGGCTCCGGCGCGAGAAGCAGCGGGAGCGGCCCGGGCGGGAGCGGCCCGGGCGGGAGCGGCGAAGCCGACCTCGACGGAGAGGCCCACCGTTGACCGAGCGGCGCTACGACCCGACCACCGACGAGTGGGTCACCTTCGCCACCCACCGCCAGAACCGGACCTACAAGCCGGCCGACTTCTGCCCACTCTGCCCCACCCTCCCCGGTGAAGAGCCAACCGAGGTCCCCTACCGGAGCTTCGAGGTGGTCACCTTCGACAACCTGTTCCCGTCGTTCTCCCCGGACCCACCCGCCCCTGAGATCGAGGCCAGCGAGCTGTACCCGGTAGCTCCCACGAACGGCCGCTGCGAGGTGGTCGTCTACTCCGACGACCACTCGGCGACCTTCTCCGACCTCGACTCCGACCGGGTACGGATGATCGTCGACGTGTGGGCTGACCGCACCTCGATCCTCGGCAGCGACCCGAAGATCTCCTACGTGATGCCCTTCGAGAACAAGGGGGAGACCGTCGGCACCACCCTCTCGCACCCCCACGGCCAGATCTACGGGTACCCCGACGTACCCCCCAGGCCACTCAGGGAGCTCGACGCCGCCCAGGCCCACCACCGACGGACAGGGCGCTGCGTGCACTGCGAGGTCGTCGCCGCGGAGCTCGCCGACGGTCGCAGGGTCGTGGCCGTCGGCGGGGGGTGGGTGGCCTGGGTGCCGTTCTGGGCCCGCTTTCCCTACGAGGTCCACATCGCCCCCGAAACGCACCGCGACTCCCTGCCGGACCTCGACGACGCCGAACGGGACGGGCTGGCCGCCACGCTCGCCACCGTCACCCGGACCTACGACCGGCTGTGGGACTTCTCACTCCCCTACGTGATGGCCTTCCACCAGAAGCCGTGCGACGGGGACCCTCGATGGGACGCGCTCGGCCACGTCCACGTCGAGCTCTCCCCTCCCCACCGGGCAGCCGACCGGCTCAAGTACCTGGCCGGGTCCGAGCTCGCCGGCGGCGCGTTCGTCACCGACGTGGCACCCGAGCTCGCCGCGGCGCAGCTGCGCGCCGCCCGACCCAGGCGGTGAACCCCGAACGGGCCACGGCGGCGGCAGCGGGGGCTGGGACGGCCGCTGGAACCGCGACCGCCGACGGGGCGGTGGGAGCTCGGGCAGTAGAGGCTTCGGCCGCCGGGGCGGCGGCAGCCGACGGGCTGGCGGCCCTCGGTGGGGGCACCGCCGACGGGGTCTGGCAGGGGCCGGGCCGGGTCAACCTGATCGGCGAGCACACCGACTACAACGCCGGGTTGGCCCTGCCCTTCGCCCTGGACCGGCGGACCACCGTCGCCGTCCGGCGCCGAGCCGACCGCCTCTGGCGCTGCTGGTCGCGCCAACAGGCACCCGGTGGGGGCCACCCCGAGCCGGTGACCGCCGAGCTCGACCGGCTCGGCGCCGACCACCCGACGGGTTGGGCGCGCTACGTGCTCGGCGTGGCCTGGGCCCTCGGACGCCTCGGGGTCGACGTGCCGGGCGCCGACGTGCTCGTCGACTCGACCGTCCCCCCCGGCAGCGGACTTTCCTCCAGCGCGGCGCTGACCACCGCGATGGCCGTGGCGCTCGACGACCTCACCGCCAGCGATCTCGGCGCGGGCCGGCTGGTAGCCGTCTGCCACGAAGCCGAGGCCGGCTTCGTCGGCGCCCCGACGGGCACCCTCGACCAGCGGGCCGCCCTGCTGGCCGTGGCCGGCCACGCCCTGCTCGTCGACTTCGCCACCGAGCAGACCGAGGCGATCCCCCTCGGGGGGATCGGGCCCCTCGTCGTGGCCGACACCGGGGTCCGCCACGACCACTCCACCGGCGAGTACGGCGCCCGCCGGCGGGACTGCGAGTCCGCGGCCGACGCCCTCGGGTTGCCCGACCTGCGCGCCGCGGACCTGGCGAGCATCGACGCGGCGCTGACCGGACGCCGCGCGGCACGGGCCCGTCACGTCGTGACCGAGAACCAGCGAGTGGCCCGGACCGTCGAGCGGTTGCGCGCCGGGCAGGACATCGGGGACCTGCTCCTCGAGTCCCACTGTTCCCTGCGCGACGACTTCGAGGTCTCCTGCCCCGAGCTCGACGCGGTGGTCGACGCCAGCGTGCGGGCAGGCGCGAGCGGAGCCCGCATGACCGGCGGTGGGTTCGGGGGATCGGTCATCGTCTCAGGCCTGCCCGAGGACGAAGTCCGGGCAGCGGCGACCGAGGCCCTCGCCGCGCTCGACCGGGTACCAGGCCCGGTGTTCGAGGCGGTGGCGTCGGGGCCGGCGGGCCGCGTCGCCTGACACGCCCGCTGAGCGGGAGTCGGCGGGGGCGGCGGGCGGCGGGCGGCGGGCGGCGGG
>JAJZWW010000479.1 GCA_021846485.1 Actinomycetes bacterium | reverse complement strand
GGTGACCATGCCGCGCCTGGTGGTGGTGGAGCGGGACTACCCGCACCTGGCGGAGCGATGGCGGGCGCTCGGGCCGCTCATCGACGAGGCAGGCGCCACCACCAAAGGGGTCACCCTCCCCGTCGGCACCGAGGTGCCCTGGCTGGCGTCGAGAAACGGCACCATCCGCGGTGGGGTCGCCGACGGCCGGCCGCGCATCGATCGCGACAACCTGTTCTGCGAGGCGATCCTGGCGCTGTCCGGCACGACCAACGGCCGCCTGGCGGTCGCCGGCTTCGAGGCGCTCGAGGAGCGCACCGGCGTCGCCCTCGCCGACCTGGCCCACGAACGAGCCGGGGACCGGATCACCTTCGCCGACACGGTCACCCAGCCCCGCGCCGTCATCTGCTCGCCGGAGTGGTCCGGGGCGGAGTCCGAGCGGCGGCGCTACGCCCCCTTCACCGTCAACGTCGACCGGCTGAAGCCCTGGCACACCTTGACCGGCCGGCAGCACTTCTTCTTGGACCACGACTGGATGGCCGAGCTCGGCGAGATGCTGCCGACCTACCGGCCCCCCCTCGGGATCGCCGAGACCTTCGGCGACCAGCGCCGCGGCGATCCGGACCGCCCGCAGCTCGTCGCCCGTTACCTGACCCCGCATTCCAAGTGGTCGATCCACTCCGAGTACCAGGACAACCTGCACATGCTGAACCTGTTCCGAGGAGGGCCGGTGATCTGGGTGAACGACCTCGACGCGGCCCGGATCGGCGTCGCCGACAACGACTGGGTCGAGGTGTACAACCGCAACGGGGTGACCGTTGCCAGGGCTGCGGTCACCCACCGCGTCCCTCCAGGGACGGTTCTCATGTACCACGCCATCGACCGGCACCTGCAGATGCCGGTGTCGGAGACCTCGGGGCTGCACGGCGGGACCGACAACTCCCTCACCCGGGTGGTCATGAAGCCCTCGCACATGATCGGCGGCTATGCCCAGCTCTCCGCCGGGTTCAACTACTACGGACCGACCGGCTCCCAGCGCGACGAGCTGGCAGTGATCCGCCGCCGTTCCCAGGAGGTCGAGTTCTGATGGACCGGGCGCAGCCCGTACCGTCGAGCGCGCCCCTCGCTGCTCCCGCAGCGTCAGGCGCCCGCGCATGGGGAGCTGGCCGATGAGGATCATGGCCCAGGTGTGCATGGTGATGAACCTCGACAAGTGCATCGGCTGCCACACCTGCTCGGTCACCTGCAAGCAGACCTGGACCAACCGCCCGGGTACCGAGTACGTCTACTTCAACAACGTGGAAACCAAGCCCGGCCTCGGCTACCCGGCCCGCTACGAAGACCAGGAGCAGTGGAAGGGCGGCTGGACGCTCGACAAGAAGGGTCGTCTGGCGCTGAAGGCCGGGAGCCGATTGAAGAAGCTCATCTCGATCTTCTGCAACCCAGATCTCCCGACGATCGAGGATTACCACGAGCCGTACAGCGACGACTATGCGCGACTCATCACCGCCCCGGCCGGCACCAAGGCCCCGTCGGTCTCCACTCGGTCGGCACTGACAGGCAAGGAGATGAACCCCACCTGGGGGGCGAACTGGGAAGACGACCTTGCCGGCGCACCCGCCAGAGCGCTTCAGGACCCCAACATCGTGGCCATGGCAGACAAGGTGAAGCTGGACTTCGAGTCGGTCTTCATGTTCTACCTTCCGCGCATCTGCGAGCATTGCCTCAACCCTTCGTGTGTCGCCTCCTGCCCGTCAGGGGCGATGTACAAGCGGGAAGAGGACGGGATCGTCCTGGTCGACCAGGACCGCTGCCGGGGCTGGCGGTTCTGCGTGTCGGGCTGCCCGTACAAGAAGGTGTACTTCAACCACCGCACCGGCAAGGCCGAGAAGTGCACCTTCTGTTTCCCTCGCATCGAAGCAGGGATGCCGACGGTCTGCTCCGAGACCTGCGTCGGGCGGCTGCGCTACCTGGGGCTCATACTCTACGACGCCGACCGTGTGCTCCCCGCCGCGGCGACCAAGGATCCGGCCGAGCTCTACGAGGCGCAGCTCGGGGTGTTCTTGGACCCTGACGACCCGGCCGTCGCCGCCGAGGCAGAGGGCCAGGGTATCCCCCATGACTGGCTGGCCGCGGCACGTCGTTCACCGACCTACGCGCTGATCGCCCGCCACAAGGTCGCCCTGCCGCTGCATCCCGAGTACCGCACCATGCCGATGGTCTGGTACATCCCGCCCCTCTCGCCGGTCGCCGATGTCACCGCGGCGGCAGGCTACGACGAGGCCGACGCCGAGAACATCTTCGCCGCTATCGACGCCTTGCGCATCCCGGTCGCGTACCTGGCCAATCTCTTCACGGCAGGAGACACCGGGCCCGTCCGGCAGTCCTTGCGTCGACTGGCCATGGTGCGCGCCGTCATGCGTGCCCATCAGCTCGGCCAGCATCCCGCTGTCCAGCCAGCGGACGTCGGGCTCAGTGAGGACGATGCCGAGGACCTGTTCCGGTTACTTGCCATCGCCCGCTATGAGGACCGCTACGTGGTGCCCCCCGCTCATGCCGAGGACGCCGGTCGGCTCCTCGCCCAGCATGACCTCTCGGGCTGCTCACTCGAGTCTGAAGGTGGCCCCGGCATGGGCGGAGGCGGCCCCGAGCGCGATGCCGTGCCCGGCTTCCACCTCGTCCGCGAGGACGAGGCCGATCCCTCGCTCGCCGGGCGGGACGGCCACGGCCGCATGCATCTCCGGGTGGCGGAACACCCTTTGCCCGGCTCGCTGGGCCCGACTGGCGCAGGAGGGATCTGATGAGACGCCAGGTGTCAGCGACCGTCTTCGGCTGCGCGTCCGTACTGCTCAGCTATCCCGACGAGCGCAGTACCGACGACCTGGTCGCAGTGCAGGACGCTCTCACGAGAATGCCCGACAGTGCGGCCCGCTCGAGA
>JAJZWW010000478.1 GCA_021846485.1 Actinomycetes bacterium | reverse complement strand
CGGACGCTCTGATTCGACGCGGGCTCCGATAGAGGTGCGCTCAGATCTCCGAAGTTATTCTTGCGTCAGCCCTAAGCTCAGGGTCACCTGGCTCGCGTGCGGATCGACGGGACGCTTGCCACCTTTGACGGTCGTGCCGTCCGCCGGGCGCGTCAATGACGGCACCGACGGAGCTCACGACGGTCGACCCTACCTACCTCAGCGGTCGGTCTCATGGGCAGTGGGAGGAGGTCACGGTGCGCTCCAAGACGATAACCGTCTGTCGACCGCCACGCTTCCGGCAAGCGGCTGGCGGTGCTCGGTTTTCAGCGCAGACCGATCTTTCGCGGGAGAAGCTGCTGATCGGCCGACCACGGCGTTACGAGCCGGACGAAACCCGGCCGAGCCGTTATGGAGCAACGGTGAGGGCTGGGTCGGTAAAGCCGACAACTACGTCTGCGCCCCATTGGGCGCCGATGGTGGCCGGGAATGGCTCGGTCCTCACGTGGGCGCCCGTGTGTGGTGCGTCGACCATGATCGCTTGGCCACCTTGGGTTCCGACGTAGATGCCGACGTGGCTCACGTTCTCGGTGCCACCGCCGAAGAAGACGAGGTCGCCCGGTTCGAGCGGCGCGCTTGGTTGAAGTTGCTGCCCGGCGTCGTATTGGTCTTGGGCGACCCGGGGCAGGGTGATCCCGGCAGCTCGATAGGCGGCTTGGACGAGCCCCGAGCAGTCGAAGCCGACCCCGGGGGTCTCGCCGCCCCAGATGTACGGGGTGCCGACCTGGGCGAGCGCCCAGTCGACGGCGATCCCGCCGGCGGTGCCGGCCGCGACGGTTTGAGTTTGGGTCTGACCGTAGGTCTGGGCGAGGGAGAGGACCTCGTTGACGTAGGTCTGGCTGTGGTTGTAGGCGAACACCGCTGCCGAGAGGTTGGCGCCGTTTCTCGCCCCGTTGGCGCACAGCATCCGGGCCGCCGCGTAGACGGCGTCGACGGGGTCGTAGATGTCCGGTGGGGAGACACCGCCGGGCGGGACCGGGGTGTCGTAGGCGGCGAAGGTCGCCTCCTCGAACTGCATTGGCCCCGAGGCGACCCTGGCAAAATTGACGCCGGATCTCACGCCGGGGGCGGTGGATTGGCCGTTGTTCGATTCGATCGTGCCGATGGCGGCGAGGACCGTCCAGGGAAGTCCCGGGCAGGTAGCGGCTGCCTGTTGGTAGAGGACGAGCATGGCCGGTGGGATGGCGCCAGCGGCGGCGGCCGAGGGTGGGCTGCCGCCGCCGAAGATGGAGGCGATCCCCGCCCCGGCCGCCCCGGCACAGAGGACGACCAGGGCCACGAGGCCGGTGGCGCCGATGGCGAGGTGACGGCCCAGGCTGCTCTCGCCGCTACCGGTCACGGTCGGGCGGTGGTGGCGCCGAGGGCCCGACTGGGGTGGCCGAGATCGGCCAGCCGGCACGGTGGCCCCGGGTCGGTGACCGCCCGCCACAGCGGGCCGTCAGGGGCGGCGGCGGGAGCGATGACGGCGGTCGCGACGGGGACCTCAGGGTGGGCGAGGACGCGCCGCGCTGCGGTGTGGCGGCCGGGCGACGGGAAGCGGATGAGGAGCCAGGTGGCATGGCCGACGGCGCGGGCCAGGCGGGCGTAGCCGTCGAGCTTGGCCTTCAGGCGGGCGAGGGTCTCGGTGCCGGCGTCGTACTCGAAGCAGAACGGGAGACGGACCTCGTGCTCGACCCAGACGGCGTAGGCGTCGGGGCGGACGATCTCGCCCCACGCACCCGCGCAGCGCCGGGCCGACCACCACTCGTCGAGGGCGCAGTCGGCCCGGCTGCGGGCCGTGCGCAGCAGGGCGCTGAAGATGCCGTTGCAGCCGACCAGGTGGGTAAGCTGGCGGTTGGTGGCAAGTGCGGTAGCGGTCTCCCGATGCCAGCCGAGGTCACCGACGATCACGCCCCGTTCCGCGGCGATGACGGCGGCGCCGGCTGATCCGAGGGTGAAGTGGTAGGGGCTGGTGCCCGACCACGAGCGGAAGCGGAAGCGGTCGACCACTTGGAGGGCACAGAGGACGGACAGGCGTTCCTGGGCTTTGCGCAGCGAGTCGAAGGCGACGTCGGCCACCTGTGGAGTGGTGAGGACCCGATGGTCGAACAGGAGGCGGCAGATCATCCGGTCCCGTTCGGTGAGACGTCCGGCCAGCTCGTAGAGCCGATCGTCCCGGCCGACTTGCCGTGGCGCGCCACCGCCATCGCCTTGCGAGTGACCTGCCTTCATCTCGACCGACCTTCCCCTCTCCCCCCTTTGTCGGCCCTTGGCGACGACCCCCCTGCAGGCGGTCCGACGTGGCGGTTCGCGCCGGCGTGGGGGGTCGCATGAGAGCGCGACCGGTGAGACGACCCCACAGACGATCCCTGAGACGACCCCTCATCGGTCATCGGCGCCGCCCGGTGCTCGACGCGGCCGCTCCGGGGGCCATCGCTTCGGAGGCCATGGCTTCGGGGGGACGGTCGACGGTGACTGCGTCGGTTACCACCGATTCGATGGGCCGGCCGAAGGCGGCCCGGGCGGCGGCTCGCACCGCCTCGGCCCGGCCACAGATCGCCGGTGGGGCGGGGCGGGTGCGCAGCGTGCAGGCAGGGGTCTCTTGGCCGTCGACGACGAGGCGGGCGGCGGCCTGGTAGGCGCCGAGGTGGGCGAGGTCGTGCTCGGTGACCTCGGGGGCGACGTGGCGGCCGAGGGCGTGGGCGTCTTCGGGGCTCATGGAGAACCAGACCTTGGTCCGGGCATTCGAGCTGACCGCGTCGCGCAGCTCCCTCGGGAGCTGGGCGAGGTGCTGGTGGGCGAGGACGAGGCTGAGGCGGTAGCCGCGGGCCTCGGCCAAGAGCTCCTCGAAGGACCGGGGCAGGTTCAAGAAGTTCTGGCACTCGTCGATATACAGCGAGCA
>JAJZWW010000477.1 GCA_021846485.1 Actinomycetes bacterium | reverse complement strand
GAGCCCGCGCGCCGGGACGACCGAGACCACCCGGACCTGATTGGCGACGACGGGGCCACATCATGACCGATCGGGCGGAGACCTCGCCCCGCTGCCCTACCCCGCAGCCGTGGTGGTGGTGGTGGTGGTCGAGCCGGACGCGGTCGTCCCGGTCGTCTTCGACCCGGGTGCCGTGGTGGTGGTGGTCGAGCCGGGCGGCGGTACGGGGTTCGGGTTCTGGACGGCCGAGGTCGGCGGCGGCAGCGGGGCCGAGCCCACCGGGTGGGCGAGGAGGTAGTTGTAGATCTCGCGGACGACGGGAGCCGCCCCGGTGGCGCCGTAGCCGGCCTGGTCGATGACGGCGACGACCACGTAGCGGGGGTCGGGGACCGGTCCCCAGGCCACGAACCACGAGATGGGCTCCTTGCCGGTGATGCTGGCGGTGCCCGTCTTGCCGGCCACGGGGAACGTCGCGTCGGGCCAGCCGAGGAACGCCTGGGAGCCGGTGCCGAGCGGGTACTGCGAGATGACGCCCTCGAAGCCGGCGAGCATCGGGCCACGGACGGACGGGGGCAGGTTCACGTGCCCGGTCACCTTCGGGGCGATCTGCCGGACGACCTTGCCCGACGGGGAGACGACGGCCCGGGCGATCTCGGGCGCGTACCGCGTCCCCCCGTTGGCGAACGTGGCGTACGCGACGGCCTGCTGGACGGGCGTGACCTCGGTCAAGCCCTGCCCGAAGGCGAGCTGGAGGTTGTCGCCCACGTACCACCCCGAGTTCGGGTAGCCGCTCGGGCTGAGCTTGTGGAGCTGCTTGCGCAGCGCCGGGCTGTCGACCTGGCCGCTCGCCTCCCCCGGCAGGTCGATGCCCGTCGGCTGGCCGAGCCCGTAGGCGGCCGCCGCCTGCTGGATGGGATCGGGGCCGTAGGCGTGGGGGTGCATGTAGAACTGGTAGCCGAGGTTGTAGAAGAAGACGTCGTCCGAGGCGGTGATGGCCGTCGACATGTCGATCGGGCCGAGCGCCACATGCCCCGCGCTGTGGAAGCTGCACTTGCCGGTGCAGTTGGGGATGGTGAAGAGGCCGGTGTCGTTGTAGAGCTTGGTGGCGTTCCACAGGCCCGTGCTCATGGCGGCGGTCGCCGTGTTCAGCTTGAACGTCGAGCCCGGGGTGTAGAGGCCGTCGATGGCGTAGTTGTTCTGGGCTCCGGTGGCGGTCAGGGCGTTGTAATTGGCCTGCGTGATGCCCCCCACCCAGATCTTCGGGTTGTACGACGGATAGGACGCAATGGCGTAGACGTGCCCGTTCTGCGGGTTCATGACCACCGCTGCGCCGTTCAGGGCGGCGATGCGCCGGCCGGTGACCGGGTCGATCGTGCCCCGCATGGTCATGATCTGCTTGGCCAGGTCGGCGTCGACGGTCTGCTGCAAGCCGAGGTCGATGTTGGTGACGAGGTTGTCACCGGGCTTCGCCGCGACGGTCTTCAGGGTGCCGACCACCTGGCCGGTGGCGTCGACGGAGAGCTCCTTCTTGCCGGCGACCCCGCGCAGCACCGACTGGTACTGGTACTCGAGCCCGGACTGGCCGAAGGCGTCACCCTGCTGGTAGCCCTGGCCCTTCTCCGCCTTGAGCTCCGCGGCGTTGATCGTGCCGACATAGCCGAGGGCGTGGGCCGCGGGGTAGCCGGCTGCGTTGCCGCCCGGATAGCCCGGCGCCTCGACCTGGGGATAGCTCCGCTCGGTGGTCGACACCGTGGAGACCCCGGGGAACTCGCTCTGGTGCTCGTCGAGGTAGACGACGGTGCTGAGCGGTGCCGGAGAGAGCACCGGGACGGGCTTGTAGGGGCTGTAGCGCGGGTTGGCGAGCGTGGCCTTCACCTGGGCCGGGGTCTCGCCGATCAAGGCAGCCAGCCGGCCGATGACCGAGGGGTGCTGCTGGGCGGCGAGCTGCGAGAGCGTGACCTGCTCGACCGTGACGTTGTCGACGAGCGGGCTCCCCGAGCGGTCGAGGATCAGGCCCCGGTCCGGCGAGATGGAGACCACCCGGACCTGGTTGGCGGCGACGGCCTGGGCGGCGGCCGGGGCCTCGAGCACCTGGAGGGTCCACAGCCGGAGGGCGAGCACGGCGAAGAGGGCGCCGACGATGAGCCCGGTGGCACGCAGCCGGACACCGGGCCGGGACTCTCCGGGCGGCGGCGGCTCGAGGAGGGCCCCGACCGAGAACCGGCGGGGCCGCAGCCGCGGCTGGTGGGAGGGACGGCGACGGGGCCGGCGCTCGTCGGCGCTGCGCAGGTAGGAGCGACTGCCCCCGAAGGGGTGGCGAGCCGAGCGCTTCATCGCCGGACATCCTGGCAAGCCCGAGCGCCCCGGTGGTCGCGCCCCCTCTGGAGCCGGCCGGACGGGGGACCGTCTCCCGTCGTGGTCACCGTCGCACCGTCATCGCCAGCCGGCGACGGTCGACGAGGAGGTGGGCAAGCCCTCGGTCGAGGCCTCGGGGAGCGCCCAGGCGACAACCCGCACGGCCGGGGCAGCCAGGACGGCGTTGACGACGCCGACCAGCACGACGATGTCGGCGATGGGCACATGGAGCATCTGGGGCTGGCCGAGCACCGTCCCGAGGAGCGGGTAGGCGAGCTCGTAGGCAGCGCTCCCCACCAGGGCCACCAGGGGCGGCAGCCACCACACCGTTCGGTCGAGGGCAGCCGTCGACGCGCCGACGCCGAAGCCCACCAACGTCCCCACGAGGGCGGAGAGCCCGAAGGGGGTCGGCAGGAACAGGTCGGCGACCAGCCCCGTCCAGAAGCCCACGGTCGCCCCCTGGGCCGGGCCGCCGGCGAGGCCGGCCGCCACCGGGAGGAGGACCATGACGTCGGGGTGGACGCCCCCGATGCGGACGTCGAGCAGGACCGTCCCCTGCAGCGTGACGGCGCAGAAGACGGTGACGAGATCGGAA
>JAJZWW010000476.1 GCA_021846485.1 Actinomycetes bacterium | reverse complement strand
GCCGTCGGGGAGCGCCTTGGTGGAGCGGACCGTCTCGAGCAGTTCGGGGTGCTCTCCTTTCAAGAACTGGATCAGCTCGGCCTCGAAACGCTGGACGTCGGCGACGACGAGGTCGTCGAGGAACCCCTTGGTGCCGGCGTAGATGGCGACGACCTGCTCCTCGACCGGCACCGGCTGGTTCTGCGGCTGCTTGAGCAGCTCGGTCAGCCGGTAGCCGCGGTCGAGCTGGGCCTGGGAGACCTTGTCCAGCTCGGAGCCGAAGGTGGCGAAGCTCTCCAGGTCGCGGAACTGGGCCAGGTCCAGCTTCAAGGTGCCGGCCACCGACTTCATCGCCTTGATCTGGGCTGCGCCGCCGACCCGGGAGACCGAGTTGCCGACGTTCACCGCCGGGCGGATCCCGGCGTAGAACAGGTCCGCTTCCAAGAAGACCTGACCGTCGGTGATCGAGATCACGTTGGTGGGGATGTACGCGGAGATGTCACCGGCCTTGGTCTCGATGACCGGCAGGGCGGTGAGCGACCCGCCGCCGCGCGCGTCGGAGAGCTTCGCGGCCCGCTCCAGCAGCCGGCTGTGCAGGTAGAAGACGTCGCCCGGATAGGCCTCCCGACCCGGGGGGCGGCGCAGCAGCAGCGACAGCTGGCGGTAGGCCTCGGCCTGCTTGGAGAGGTCGTCGTAGACGATCAGGGCGGCCTCGCCGCCCTCCATCCAGTGCTGGCCCATCGCGCAGCCGGCGTAGGGCGCCAGGTACTTGAACGGCGCCGGCTCGGAGGCGGGGGCGCTGACCACCACGGTGTAGTCCAGCGCGCCGTGCTCGCGCAGGGTGTCTACGGTCTGCGCGACGGTGGAGCCCTTCTGGCCGATGGCCACGTAGATGCACTTCACCCCCTCGCCCCGCTGGTTGATGATCGTGTCGACCGCGACGGTGGTCTTGCCGGTCTTGCGGTCGCCGATGATCAGCTCCCGCTGTCCCCGGCCGATCGGGGTCATCGAGTCGATCGCCTTGATCCCGGTCTGCAGCGGCTCGCTCACCGGCTGGCGGTCGACGATGCCGGGCGCCTGGACCTCGAGGCGGCGCTCCTCGGTGGCCGCTATCGGCCCCTTGCCGTCGATTGGCTCCCCGAGCGGGTTGACCACCCTGCCGAGCAGCGCGTCGCCGACGGGCACCGAGAGGATCCGGCCGGTGGCGCGCACCGCCTGGCCCTCCTCCAGGTGGTCGACCGAGCCGAGGACCACCGCCCCGATCGACTCCTCGTCCAAGTTGAGCGCCAGCGCCAGGGTCCCGCCCTCGAGCTCGAGCAGCTCGTTGACCGCGGCGTCGGGCAGCCCGGAGACCCGGGCGATGCCGTCGCCGACGGTGAGGATGCGTCCCACCTGCTCCCGGGTGATCCCCGGGGTGTAGTCGGCGACGTTGCGCCGCAGGACCTCGGCGATGTCCGCCGCGTTGATCGTGAGCTCGGCCATCAGCAGGTGCTCCTCAGTTGGTGGTGGCCTCGGGCAGCGTCAGGCGCTCCCTCAGCAGGTCGAGACGGTGACGGACGCTCGCGTCGACCACGGTGTCGCCGATGGTCGCCACGAACCCGCCGAGGACGGAGGGGTCCACGATCACCCGCACGTCCACCGGCGGCCCGCCCGCAGGGGACAGGGCGGCGGCGAGGCGGGCCTCCTGGTCGCTGCTCAGGGCTACCGCGCAGCGGACCACCGCGACCCGCCGGTCGGCTTCCTCGCCCACCCGCTCGACCAACGCCCGGAGCAGCTCGACGTAGTCGCGGGGGCGACCGATGCGGGTGAGATAGGTGGCCAGCCGGCTGGTGGGCTCGAGCGCCCGGTCGGCCAGGAGGTCGCTGACGACCCCGGAGCGCACCTCGGCGGGCAGCTCCCGGCTGGTGAGCGCGGCGGCGAGCTCGGCCGAGGCATCGATCGCCCGTTCGAAGCGGAACAGCTGGTCTTCCACCTCCGACAGGGTGTCGACGCCGAGGCCCTCGAGCACGGCGGTGGCGTAGCCCGCCGAGCGCTCCAGGGCGGCGTGACGGCCGAGGGTCGTCGGACCCGACTCCCGGCGGGAGTCGCGCACCGCCGCGGCCCGGGCGGCGACCCACAACACGTCGCCGGACAGCTCGGACGCCCGGTCGTGCTCGACGGCGTGGAGCACGAGGCGTACGACGTCGCGCTCGACCCGGTCGCGCAGCAGGTCCGCCAGGACTGCCCGGCGGACCTGGGTCGGCACCCCCTGGTCGCTGAGCACGTCGCGCAGCTCCTCGGAGGAGCCGAGCAGCTCCCCGAGCGCGGCGGCGCCCTCGGCGACCGCCCCCAGCCGGCCGGCGCCGGCGGCCTCCTCGAGGACGGCGTCGGTGTAGCCGCGGATCGCCTCACGCATCGCTGTCCGACCCCGGCCTCAGGGGGCCGGGGCGGCGGCGGCGGCCCCGGGTGCGGAGGCCCCGGCGGCCTCGACCTCGGAGATCGTGCGGTCGATCAGGCTGCGGTGGGCGTCGGTGTCGAGGGCTTCGCCGACGACCTTCTCGACCACCGCCACGACCAGCCCGCTGACCTCCCGGCGGAGGTCCTCCGCCGCCCGGCGGGCCGACGCCTCGATCTCCGCCCGGGCGGCGGTGGCGATCCGCGCAGCCTCCTGCTCACCCCGCTGGCGGGCCTCGGCGCGCACCTGGTCGCCGATCCGGCGGGCCTCGGCGACCATCGCCCGGGCCTCGTCGCGGGCGCGCTCCATGGCCGCCTGGTAGTCGGCCTCGGCCTGCTCCAGGCGGTGCTTGGCGTCCTCGGCGTCGAGGATCCCCTGGCGGATCTTCGCCTGGCGGTCGTCGAGGGCCTGTTGGAGCCGGGGCAGCACCCACTTGCCGAGCACGCCCAGCACACAGAGGAAGGCGAGCAGCTCGAATACGAACGTCAGGTTGGGGACCAGGAAGTTCTTGGTCGCGACGACGA
>JAJZWW010000475.1 GCA_021846485.1 Actinomycetes bacterium | reverse complement strand
GGTGCCCTTGCCGTCGCGCGCCGCCTCCAGGGCGTGGATCACCGCGATGGTCGTCTTGGGAACTCCGTTGGCGTAGCTCCGAAGCACCGCTTCGAGCATGGGGCCCTGGTCCGGGTCTGCCTCCAGGGGGCTCTCGTCGTCGGGCACTACCTTCCCCCGGGCGTCGTGGGTGACCGGCCGCCGGAGGCCGACCGGCACCAAACCCAAGGGCCAGGCTCCTCTCTGGAGCTTGCGAAGCCTGCCAGACAGCCGTCGGACCTTGCCGCTCTCGCTCTCCTCGCTGGAGCGGTTGGCGGTGCAGATCGCCTCGAACCCTTGCTGGTGGGGGTCGATCTCCCGATCTCCCCACAGGTACCGCCCGCCGGCTCGGCTGCGCACCGCGTCGTGAATTCGAACGAAGACCGCGTTCGAGCGGTTCATCCGGTCGTCGCGCTGGAAGCGGAGGCGCCTGGCAACAGCAGCCCACGTCCACGCCGCGACCACCAGCTCCGCCCAGCCGTTGGCCTCCCCGTTGCGGGTCTCGATGTTCTCCTCAGAGGCCGAGTCCGCCACCATGACCACCAGCACGGCTGATGTGCCGACGTGTGCGACGGCGACGAAGCCGACGCGCGCGGTCCCTCGGGCTTCGGGATGGCAGTGGCGCATCTCGACCCGAATCAGCCCATGGCGACGCCGGTACCCGTCTGTCGCGATGAGGATGTCGTCGGGCAGTGACTCGAGCCACGGCCCTATGACCGGGTGGTCCTCGTAGAGGCGCCCGCCCTCGTCGAGATGGAGCTGGAGCTTCTTCAGGTGGCGGCTGCTCACGCGCATCGTCGCCACCTCGAGGACCATCACCGGAGACGCCCCCGGCATGGCGTGGGCAAGCGCCTCGTTGAACACTTCGAACGCAGGATGGGGAGTTCGGGCCATCGTGGGCTTCCTCTCGACGAGTGGATGGATCGCCCATGACCGTGGCGGGGGGGCGCTGTGGCGCAATAGGCCTGGCGTTGTTGATGCCTCTTGATTGGTGAGCGCTTCGGTTGGTGAGCGCCACAGTTCCCCACCCAAGCCGGTACGGCTCGGTGACCAGGGGGAACTAGTGGACCCAGCGGCGCGTCACGGCGTTGTGTCGAGGCGGATGCGGAGACGAGCCGTGCGGCGAGGTCGCATCGAGCGCGGCAGCGAGATCGTCGAGTTCCCATGACGCTGCGCGATCCCTCAGTGTGGCCACAGGCAAGGTGGCGACAGCCAGAAGGATGCTGTCGAGGACGTCGCCGTCGGCAACGTCGTGCGAACCGGTTTCATGATTGGGCGAGGTAGAGCTCATGGGCGCACTGTCCGCCGCAGAGCGCACTCGACGAGCAACGCCAGACCGAGATCGGTCCCCGGCCCATCGGCCCCCTTCGGGAACGTGCCGTGGCGGAGGGGCATGCCGTCCCTCTCGCAACGGCTCAGCCTGTGAAGTGACCACAGGGTCGCCGTCCGGGCACGGTCGCGGTCAAGTCAGCCCGTGAGTCGGTCATGTTCGGCTACCCGGAGGCTGCAACACACAAGCCCACGTCGACCAGATGAACGGGGCCGCTGCCGGGCCTGGGAGGCAATCCTGAGGCCAGGGCTCTTGACTACACGAGGTAGCAGTCGATGAACGGTGAGACGGAGGCATGCCCGCCCCGCAGCGGGTTCGAGGCGGCTCAAGCCATGTATGACCGGGTCAGGCTTACCCCCAGACGACGGATTCGGCGCTCGGGGCTCTCCGCGCCTCCATGCCATCTCCGCGCGAGCACAATGTTCAACGCTCCGACGGGCGCCCTTCAGCCGGCGTTTCAGGACAGGTGCGCAGCCCACAAGGCCGAGCGATAGGTGACGCGCGATAGGGGCGGCGTTTGGCTGTCCTCTACGCCAGGCTCCTGATGATGCTCGCAAGTTCCTCTGGCCGGTAGCCCTGCCGCCGGGCAAACACGACGAGTTCTCGTGCCCTCTGGAGGACCGCGCCGCGCTCGGGAGTGCCCGAGACCGTGATCCCATGGCCCCGACGGAACTCGAGCAGACCCTCGTCCCGGAGGATCCGAAGTGCTCGGAACACCGTGTTCGCGTTCACGCCGAGCACGGCAGCGAGGTCCCGTGCAGGGGGAAGGCGCTCACCTGGCTTTGCCTCGCCGTCCGCGATGGCGCGGCGGATCTCGGCGGCCACCTGCTCGTGAAGGGCGAGCCGCTCCGAGACGTCGACCTTCTTGACCTGCTTCATGCTGCTACGTACTATAGCACCAGAAGGAGGCCGGCCAGATGGGGACGACGACGGGCACGCGGCCTCCGGTAGGCAACGCAGGTTCTTCGACGGGCAATGGTTCACCGGGGCCGCTGGGCGACCGCCCCGGGGAGCCAGCCGAAGTTCTCATCAAAGAGGCGAAGCGCCGTCAGCGTCGGCGCTGGGGGTTCACGGCGCTCGCGCTCGTGGCGGTCGTGGGACTTGTGACCGGGATCGACGTCGCATCAACCGGCTCACCACCACGAGCCCAGGCTGGGCACGGCCCTTCATCGTCGAAGGAACTTCCCGCACACGTCGGTCACGGTGGCCCAAAACTGCTCGGCTGGGGTTTCGCCGCCCCCGACGCTGTAGCCACCGACGGTGACCACGTGTGGGTGGCGAACATAGCTGGCAACTCGGTCACCGAGCTGAGCGCCTCGACTGGCGTCGTCGTCCAGATCCTCTCGGGTTCCGCCTTCGACTTCGACCATCCCGTCAGCATCGCCACCGACGGCACCGACGTGTGGGTGGCGAACAAGACAGGCCAATCGGTTACCGAGCTGAGCGCCTCCACCGGATCCTTGGTGAAGGTCATCTCTGGCGCGAAGTACCGGTTCAGCTTCCCTGCAGCTGTTGCAACCGACGGCACCGACGTGTGGGTGGCAAACGCGTACGGGCACTCGGTCACCGAACTGAGCGCCTCCACCGGCGC
>JAJZWW010000474.1 GCA_021846485.1 Actinomycetes bacterium | reverse complement strand
CCCGAAGGTCTTGCCGAGGTAGGAGATGTACGAGCCTGCGCTCGGGACGACCTTCACGAACTGGACGCTCGTGTTGCAATGGAACAGTATCGCTATGGCCACCACGACGAGCACGAACGTGCTGCCGACGCCCGCTCCGAGAACGATGACCGGGAACGAGAACACGAAGCTCATCAACGGGGCGAGGTTGGACATGGACGACGCCAAGACGGTCCTCGTCGTGAGCGTGTTGCGGGCCAGGCGAGGCAGAGGCGAAGGCTCCTGCCCCGTGGATCGGGGGGGGTCGAGGCCCTCGACCCCCGGAGTAGGCAGTCGATGGCTCGGGTCTGACATGGGACCACTCTCCATTGACACACGGAACGGGCCCTGTATCCCGACCCATTCAGGCCCGACAGTAGCCTCCGCTCCGGGCGGGTAGCCGTACGTTCACGTTCTGTTACCGACATGGGGTCATATGTTTACGAGGCTGTTATGAGGGGAGGTCATCAGTGTCAGCTGCAGGGGGACGCGCCCAGGCCCGCCGCAGCTCGTCTGCCTCGTCGCCGGCCACGCCGGCGGTGACCTCCAGCATGTACCAGCGGACCCGACCCGCAAGGACCGACCCATCCCTGCTTGGGACGGCGCCTTCGGTGTCGCCGGGGGCGTCGTCCGCCCAGGGGGCTCAGCGTCGTGGGTGCCACCGCCCGCCCCGGTCGGCCGATGGCGACGCCGCGAGGAGCCGGACCCCTTGCGCCGGGCTCTCAGAGGATTCTCATCGGATCGCCCCGGTGCTCCAATCGTCACCGTTCCTACCTTGCGGTCCATGAGCACACTTCCTGGATCATCCGAGAGCGCCCGGCACCGGCTGGGTCGGGCGCTGACCGGCGCGACCCGCCGGGTCGTCGCCGGCAGCCTGGTCGCTGGCGTCGCGTTCGCCGGGGTGACCGGCATCGCCGCCGCCAGCAGCTCCTCGTCGAGCTCCGGCCCGGCTGCCTCGAAAGGCACGGTCACCCCACCCGCCGGCGCCCCGGCTCCACCGCCCGGCCCGGGGCGGGGACCCGGCGGCCCGCCCGGTCCCGGCGGTCCTGGCGACGTCGGGACGGTCACCGCGATGAGCGGGTCCCGTCTCACCCTGCGGACCATCGACGGGACCCAGACGGTGGTCGAGGGTTCCTCCACCACCTACTACGAGCTGCTCGAGAAGGTCAGCTCCTCGGACGTCTCGGTCGGCGACGTCGTGGCGGTGACCGGCTCGCCGGTTTCGAGCTCCTCGAAGCCGGCGTCGCCGGGCACCGGGGCCCTGGACGCCAAGACCGTGACGGTCGTCGAGCCGCGCTTCACCGGCCGGGTCCTGTCCCACTCCGACGGCACCCTCACCCTGGTCGGCCCAGACGGCCAGCTCCTCAGCGTGTCGGTGACCAGCTCCACCCGCTACGTCGCCAAGGGCGAGAAGGCGAGCTCCTCGGCGGTCTCCGACGGCAGCCAGGTCACCGCCGAAGGCACCCGCACGGGCATCACCCGTCTCCGAGCTGCCCTGGTGGTCGTCGGCCCGGCCCCGGGGGCCGGTGCACCCCTGCCGCCGCCCGCGTCCAGTTCCTCGACCGGGAGCTGAGGCGACTGGAGCCCGCCGTGTCGTCGTAGCTCGACGCGAGCCGGCTCCCGGCATTATCCCCGACCACTACCGGATTCTCGGGGTCGAGGCCGGGGCGTCCCGAGGCGGCGCGGCGGTGGCTGCCGGGACGGCGTCCGGGCTCCTTCCGGGCGCGCCGGCGGGGGAGGCGGCCGGGGGCTGAGGTGCCACCCGGCGCGGCCTTGCCGGGCGTGCCCGCCGGCCGTCCGGCAAGCTTCCCCCAGCCATGACCGGTCCCGTCGAGCCCCCGACCGCCGAGCGCATCGCCGCCGAGCTGCCCGGCCTGTACTGCCCGCCGCCCCCGGTGCGGGTGCTGGTAGTCGACGACGAGACCGCGATCACCAGCTTCTTGCGGATGGGCCTCGCGCATCTCGGCTACCAGGTGGTGGTGGCCTCCAGCGGCCCCGAGGCGCTCGCCGTCGCGGCCCAGGAGCCCTTCGACGTGGTGGTCCTCGACGTGATGCTCCCCGGCCTCGACGGGGTGGAGGTCTGCCGCCGGCTGCGCGGCGACCTCGACTTGTGCATCCTCATGCTCACCGCGGCCGACGCGGTCCCCGAGCGGGTGGCCGGGCTCGAGGCGGGGGCCGACGACTACCTGGTCAAGCCGTTCGACTTCACCGAGCTGGTGGCCCGGGTGAGGGCCCTGCTGCGTCGCCGCCGGCGCGACCAGACCGACCTGCTCGCGGCCGGTCCCTACGTGCTCGACGACCGGGCCGCCCAGGTCAGCCGGGACGGGGTCCCCGTCGAGCTCTCCAGGCGGGAGTACGACTTGTTGAAGCTGTTCCTGCGCCACGCCGGGGAGGTCCTCACCCGTGACGTGATCCTCGACCAGGTGTGGGGCTACGGCTTCTACGGGGACGCCAACGTGGTCGACGTCTACGTCCGCTACCTGCGCAAGAAGCTCGACCCGGAGCGCCGGCACCTCCAGACGGTGCGCGGCCTCGGCTACCGGTTGGTGCCCTGACATGGGAGCACAGCGGGCACGGCAGGGAGGTGGGGCCGGGGACCAGCGCGCCGGCGGTCGCGGGGCGCAGCCCCCGCCGGGCACCTCGAGGTCCACCCCGCCCGCCGTGCGGGCAGGCGGCGACCCGCCGGCACCCGGCCGCGTCCGGGGCTGGACCCTGCGGCGCCGGGTGCTGACCCGGGTGCTGGCTCTGCTCTTCGTGGTGATCGCGGGGGTCGGCACCACCGAGGTGCTCGTCCTGCGAGGTGTGCTCTACTCCCGCTTCGCATCCGGTCTGCGCACCGAGCTGGACCTCCTCGCGGCCGGGGCCCCCGCCCGGGCCCGAGGGCCGGCGACCGCCGCCGGGGGTTGCGCCCGGCTCGGCTCCCGCC
>JAJZWW010000473.1 GCA_021846485.1 Actinomycetes bacterium | reverse complement strand
CCGACCCCGCCGGCGGTCAGGGTCGCCCTCCTCCGGGAGATGGCCCGGCTGGACCTGCGACCCTCGCTGGCGAGCCTGGGGGTCCCGACCGCCGTGGTGCACGGCGCCCTCGACCGGGTCATCGCCCCGGCCCTCGGCGCCGAGCTCGCCGTGGCGATCCCCGGAGCGGTCCTGGAGGTCGTCCCCGGAGCCGGCCACCAGCTCCCCCTCGAACGGCCCGACCGGCTGGCGGCGATCCTGGCCGGCGTACCGGCCGCGCTTTCCCCCCCTCCGCAGCCTCCCGCGGCGGCCGGCCCCTGCCCGCCCCGCCCGGCCCGGGACGCCGGGGGCGGCACCCGGAGGTCGCGGCCGGCTGTTAGTAGCTAGTCGATCAGCTCGCGCACCACCAGGCCGGTGCGCGGCTTGGGCCAGAACAGCGTCGTCTTCGGCGGCATCCGCACGCCGCCTCGCGCCACCGCGGCGATCTGGTCCACGCCGGCCGGGCGGAGCAGGACCGCCGCCTGGGCCCTCCCGGCGCCCACCGCCGCGGCGCAGCTCTCCGCCCCGTGCTGGAAGTCGAGGCGGTGCGGGGGGAGCCCGGCGAGGGCGACGTCGAGGCGGCTCGAATCGAGGTCGTGGGTCGCGGCAGCGACAGTCTCCGGCCTGGGGCGGGCGAGCCACGCCCCGCCGGGGGTGAGCACCGCCAGAGCGCCCGCTGCCGCCATGCGAGACCCGATGCCGGCGTCGACCGGGCCGGTCGGCTCCAGGTCGAACCACCTGGCCAGCGCGCCGGGGAGGTCGAAGCGCTCGGGCAGCCCGTCGAGGAGCCGGTGGATCGCCCCGACGGCCAGCTGGTCGTCGGCCAGCTCGACGACCAGGGCCATGACCGAGTCGTGGTCGCCCGGGCGGCCCCCGGAGGTGGCCCTTTCCTCGGCCTGGAACGCGAGGGCGGTCTCGTAGCGGTGGTGGCCGTCGGCGATCAGCACCGGCTCGGAGCCGACCGTATGGGCGATGTCGTCCATCGCGTGGCGGTCGGTGATCGGCCACAGCTCGTGGCAGACCCCGTCGTCGCCGGTGACCCGCTCCGCCGGGCGGGGATGGGCGGACGAGCCGAGCAGCTCGGTGAGCCCCGCGGCGGGCGACAGGGCCCAGATCGGGGACAGGTTGGCCCGGGTGGCCCGGAGCAGCGCCAGGCGGTCCGAGCGGGCCTTGGGGGTGGTCTCCTCGTGGGGCAGGATACCCTCGCCGGGCGGCTCGAGGCCGAGTGCGCCGATCACCCCCACCGTCGAGCGGGGGGAGCCGACCTCGTCGGTGAAGGTCATCCGGTACCCGTACAGCGCCGGCTCCCGGTCGCGGTGGAGGATCCCTCCGTCCCGCCAGGCGTCGAGGAGCTTGGCCGCGCCGACGTAGGGGTCGTCGCCGTCGTCGGACCGGGGGAGCTCGAGGCGGACGATGTTGGCCGGACTTCGGGCCACCAGGCGCTCCCGTTGCTCCTCGGAGATCACGTCGTAGGGCGGGCAGACCACGTCCTCGAGTGAGGAGATGTGGCTCGGCGAGAAGCGCAGACCGGGGAACGGGTCGAATCGCGGCACCCCACCTGCGTACAACGCCGCCGCCCGCTCGGCAAGGACATGGCCCCTGAGCAGGTGGAATGCTCCGCTGGAGGCGGCCGTGGGACACTCTGGCATGGCCTTCGTGCTCGACGTCGACGGAGTGGTGTGGCTCGCGGGCACGGCTATCCCGGGCGCGCCCGGAGCGGTGTCCCGCCTGCGGGCGGCGGGGGAGCGGGTGGTGTTCGTGACCAACAACTCCGGGCCGACCGTGGCGGACTACGCCGCTTCCCTGCGGCAGGCGGGGATCCCCTGCGACCCGGGCGACCTGGTCACCTCCGCCCAGGCGGCCGCCTCGATGCTCGGCTCCGGCCAGCGGGTGGCGGTGGTCGGCGACGCCGGCATCCACGAGGCGCTCGGGGAAAGGGGGGTCGAGGTGGTCCCGGCCGAGGCGGGACCCGACGCCGTGGTGGTCGGCCGGAGCGTGGCCCTCGACTACTACGAGCTGGCCCGGGCGGCGACCGCGGTGCGCGAGGGCGCCCGCTTCATCGCCACCAACACCGACGCCACCTTCCCGACCGGGCAGGGCCCCCTCCCGGGCGCCGGGGCGCTGGTCGCCTTCCTGGCGACCGCCTCGGGCCGCCCACCGGAGGTGGCCGGCAAGCCTCACCGGCCCGCCGCGGACGTCCTCCTGGCCCGCTTCGGGACCCCGCGGGTGGTCGTCGGCGACCGGCCGGAGACCGACGGCGGGTTCGCCGAGGCCCTGGGGGCGCGCTTCGCCCTGGTGCTGTCCGGCTCGACCAGTCGGGTCGACCTACCGGTGCGACCCGAGCCGGCGCTCGTCGCCGACGATCTCGCCGGCGCCGTCGACCAGCTGCTCGAGGGCTACGGGTGAACTGCGCCGGATCCAGTAGCTGGGAGGCTCGAGGGGGCCGGCGGTCGATGAGCATCCAGGCCAACGACAGTGCCATGTCCTCGTCGTTCGCTGGACGCTCCGTGCTGCTGTCAACACCGCTCCCTGTCAGGTGCTAAACGAGCGCCGAGGCGAGCTCGTCGTCGAAGCGATCGAACGCCCAGTGCTGCATGCGAGCCCTTGACACACGGGGAGAAAGGGCGGCGTGAGGGACGAGCGCGGGCCTCCCGACGGCGGAAGGCCCTGACCCGCTTGGAAGGGCGGCGAGAACCTGTGTCAAGGTGCTCCACGAGCGCATCGTGGCGGTCGGCAACGCTGACGGTAGGAGGCGCGGGGTGCCCACGACCCGACAGGACCGTCGCGCCTTGCGCAGATCCTGTAGAGCAATGTCATAGCTGATGTCGTTCGGTGCTACCTCCACCTCGCCGAGCGATCGCACGTCTTGTGACACGTCGCGCCGGCTGGCAGCGTCGGCGGCGCCACCACGCCTGATCTCGCCAGG
>JAJZWW010000472.1 GCA_021846485.1 Actinomycetes bacterium | reverse complement strand
CCGGGCCGCCGCGGGGATCGACGCGCACCGGGCCGCCGCCGCCGCCCACGAGGGGCGCGCTGTGGCGGTCACCGGGGTCGCCGGCGGCCTCGACCCGGGGCTCTGCCGGGGTGACGTGGTGGTCGCCGACCGCCTGGTCCGCCCGGACGGCACGCTCGTCGCCGAGCTCCCCTCGGCGACGCTCCTCGCCTCCGCCCTCCGCGACGACGGGCTGCCTGTCGCCGTCGGTGCGGTGGTGAGCGCCGCCCGCCTGGTGCGCGACGACGCCGGCCGGCGGTCCCTGGCGGCGGCCACCGGGGCGCTCGCGGTCGACCTGGAGTCGGTCGCCTTGATGAGCCGCGACTGGGGTAGGCCGACCGCGGTGGTCCGGGTCGTCGCCGACGCGCCCGGGCGGCGCCTGGTAGCCCCGGGCACGGTCGGCGACCTGGCTCGCGCCCTGCTGGTGCTCGAGCGGACCGCCCCCGCGGTCGAGCGCTGGGCGGGCGCGGTCGGGGCCCGAACCGTTGTGCTCGCCGCCCCCCGGTCGTACTGCGCCGGCGTCGAACGGGCCATCGAGACCGTCCACCGAGGGCTCGAGCGCTTCGGGGCACCGCTCTACGTGCGCCGCCACATCGTCCACAACGACCACGTGGTCGCCGACCTCGAGGCCGAAGGGGCAGTGTTCGTCCGGGAGCTGGACGAGGTGCCCGACGGGGCCACGGTCGTCTTCTCCGCCCACGGGGTCGCCCCGGCGGTCCGGACCGAGGCGGCCCGCCGCGGCCTGCGCGTGGTGGACGCCACCTGCCCGCTGGTCGCCAAGGTCCACACCGAGCTGCGCCGCTACCGGGACCGGGGCCACCAGCTGGTGCTCATCGCCCACCCCGGTCACGACGAGACCGAGGGCACCCTCGGGGAGGCCGACGACGTCCACCTCGTCGAGACCCCGGACGACGTGGCCCGCCTCGACCTGGACCCCGAGCTCCCGGTCTCCTACACCACCCAGACGACCCTCGCCCCCGACGAGACCGCCGCCACGGTCGCCGCGCTGCGGGCCCGCTACCCGCGGCTCGGCGGACCGCCCGCCTCCGACATCTGCTACGCCACCCACAACCGCCAGGAGGCGGTGCGCGCGGTGGCCCCCGGCTGCGACGTGGTCCTCGTGGTCGGCTCCGCGACGAGCTCCAACAGCCGTAGGCTCGTGGAAGTGGCCGAGCGCGCCGGCACCCCGGCGTACCTGGTCGACGACGAGCACCGGATCGAGCTCGGGTGGCTCGCCACCGCGAGGACCGTCGGGGTGACCGCCGGCGCATCCGCCCCCGAGGCGGTCGTCGACCGGGTGGTCCGGGCGATCGGCGGCCTGGGCCCCATCGAGGTCCGCACCCAGACCGTCCGAACCGAGACGGTCACCTTTCCCCTTCCCCAGGAGGTCCGCTGAATGGGAGTCCCGCTCCGTCAGAGCGTCAAGGTGGGCACCTACCTGGCCCGCCAGAAGCTCGCCTGCCGCGACAAGTTCCCCCTGATCGTCGAGGTCGAGCCGCTCTTCGCCTGCAACCTGGCGTGCAACGGCTGCGGGAAGATCCAGCACCCGACCGAAGTGCTGCGCCAGCGCCTGAGCGTCGAGCAGGTGGTCGCCGCCGTCGAGGAGTGCCGCGCGCCGATGGTCTCGATCGCCGGCGGGGAGCCTCTGCTGCACCCCCAGATCGACGAGATGGTGAGAGCCCTGCTCGACCGTGGCCGCTACGTGTACCTGTGCACCAACGCCCTGCTCCTCGAGCGCCGGCTCCCCAAGTTCTCGCCCCACCCCCGCTTCAGCTGGGTGGTGCACATCGACGGCCTCCGAGAGCGCCACGACGAGTCGGTGAGCCGGGAGGGCACCTTCGACAAGGCGGTCGCGGCCGTCAAGGCAGCCAAGGCGGCGGGCTTCGCGGTGACCACCAACACCACCTTCTTCAACACCGACTCGCCGAAGACCGTCCGGGAGGTCCTCGACTTCTTGAACGACGAGCTCGAGGTGGACCAGATGATGCTGTCGCCCGGCTACGCCTACGAGAAGGCCCCCGACCAGGTCAACTTCTTGTCCACCCGGTCCAGCCACGAGCTGTTCAGGGAGGCCTTCGCCGACGGCAGGCGCAAGAGGTGGCGGCTCAACCACAGTCCATTGTTCCTGGACTTCCTGGAGGGCAAGGTCGACTACGAGTGCACCCCGTGGGGGATCCCGAGCTACTCGGTCTTCGGCTGGCAGCGGCCGTGCTACCTGATGGCCGACGGCTACACCGAGACCTACCAGGAGCTGATCGAGACCACCGACTGGGACCGCTACGGCCGGGGCAAGGACCCCCGCTGCGCCAACTGCATGGCCCACTGCGGTTACGAGCCGACCGCAGTGCTCGCCACCACCAAGTCGCTCAAGCAGTCACTGCGCGCCGCGTTGGCGGGCTGAGCGGGTAGGAGACGGGCGTGGCTCGTCCCCTGACCGCGTCAGCTGCACACGCCGTTCCGGCGACATCCCCTGTCCCGGTGGCACCCGCCTCCCGGCCCGAAGTCGCGGCGCCAGCCGCACCCCCCGGCCAGGCAGACCCCTCCGCCCACGCCCGACCGGCCCGGTCGCGCCACCACGACGGCTTCGCCGGCTCCCGGGTGCTCGTCACCGGGGCGTCGAGCGGCATCGGGGCGGCCACCGCCAGGTCGCTGGCCGGTCGCGGGGCCCGGGTCGCCGCCGCCGGCCGCAACGAGCTCGCCCTCGCCGACCTGCGGGCGGCCACCGGTGCGGTCACCGTCCCCGGGGACCTGGTCGAGCCGGCCACCGCCAGGCGTACCGTCGAGGCCGCGGTGTCCGCCCTCGGCGGTCTGGACCTGCTGGTGAGCAACGCCGGCGCCGGCTGGTGCGGGGCGTTCGAGGACATGACCCCGACCGAGATCGACCGTCTGTTGGACTTGAACCTCCGGGCGTGCGCCCACCTGGTCCACG
>JAJZWW010000019.1 GCA_021846485.1 Actinomycetes bacterium | reverse complement strand
ATCATGGACTCGTTGCGCTACTGGGTGACCGACATGCACGTCGACGGTTTCCGCTTCGACCTCGCCACGACCCTCACCCGCCAGAGCGGTTCGGTGGACCAGCACAGCTCGTTCCTGGACATGGTCTTCCAGGACCCGGTGCTCGCCCCGGTGAAGCTGATCGCCGAGCCGTGGGACGTCGGCGAGGACGGCTACCAGGTCGGCGGCTTCCCCGCCCGCTGGTCGGAGTGGAACGGTCGCTACCGGGACTGCGTGCGCCGGGTGTGGAAAGCCGAGCCCGGCCTGCTCGGGGAGCTGGCCCAGCGCCTGAGCGGCAGCCCGGACATCTACAGCGGTGGGGGGCGCGGACCGACGGCCAGCGTCAACTTCGTGACCTCCCACGACGGCTTCACCCTTGCCGACCTGACCGCGTACGACGACAAGCACAACGAGTCCAACGGGGAGGGGGGCTCCGACGGGGACAATGCCAACAACTCCTGGAACTGCGGGGTCGAGGGCCCTACCGACCGCGGAGGAGCCTCGGGGCACGACCCGGTGGTGGACGAGCTGCGCGCCCGCCAGCGCCGCAACCTCCTCGCCACCCTGCTCGTCTCCCACGGGGTGCCCATGCTCCTCGGGGGCGACGAGCTGGGACGCACCCAGAAGGGCAACAACAACGCCTACTGCCAGGACAACGAGATCTCCTGGTACGACTGGTCGAAGGTGGACGAGGACCTCCTGGCGTTCACCCGGGAAGCCATCGCCCTCCGCCTCGGCCACCCCACGCTGCGCCGCCGGCGCTACGCCACCGTCGCGCCTGGCGGGCAGCCGGCCGAGCGAGGCGAGATCGCCTTCTTGCGGGCCGACGGTGCGGCGATGGAACAAGCCGACTGGCAGGACCACCCGGCCAAGGCGCTGATGGTCTGGTTGCGGGGCTCCGCCGAGCCCGAGACCAACGGCACGCCCCGGCGGGACCACCGCCTGCTGATCGCCCTCAACGCCAGCGAGGTCGACATCGAGCTCCGGGCCCCCGGGCCGGAGTGGGGCAGGCGATGGACGATGGCGCTGTCGACCGACCCGTCGGCGCCGTCGGAGGACTGGTCGGCCGGCGAGGTGCGCCCAGCGCTCAGCCGCTGCCTGATGGTCTTCGTCCCCGCGTGAGCGACCTTGCTGAGCTGAGAAGCTGTCCCAGAACCCGCGTGAAGGCGGTGATCGGGGACCGGCACCACCCGCCGCTCCAGGCGGCCCATGCCGATCAGTACGCCCAGCCCCGTGGCGGCGGCGGCCAGCGCCCCGGCACCGAGGAGCACGACACCGAGAAACTCGTGGAGGAGATCCATGCCACCATCCAACCCGCAAGGTGTGACAGGACACCGAGAGGAGGCGAAGAAGCCGCTGATCTCCAGCGCCGGCCGCCTGGTGGGCGCCTTCCGCCGCGGCTGCCACCACCTGGCCGCCGGGATCGCCGATCATGTCCGGGCCATGACGTACCTCCCTCCCGCCCCATGAGCCGCAGCGGCGCCCACCGCTCGGCGTCCCCTTACGGCTCCTCGTCGCGAGGGGCCGGCTTCTTCGTGCGCCTCACCGCCCTGGTCGTGGCCCTCCTGGTCGTCCTCGCCGGCGTCTTCGTCGGCGTGCAGCTCAGCCGGGGCACCCCCGAGGCCTCCGCGACAGTCGTCGCGCACGGGGTGCTCACCGCCCCCGGGTCACGCCCCAGTCTCCCGACCCCCACCCACGGGGCGACCTACGTCCAGGTCGAGGGCCTCGGCACCATTGCCTCCCACAACGCCGGCGAGGAGCTGCCCCTCGCGAGCATCACCAAGCTGGTGACCGCCCTGGTCGTGCTCCACCACCACCCCCTGAGCCCCGGCCAGCAGGGCCCGGAGATCACCGTCACCTCCGCCGTCGGTGCCGCCTACCCGGGCGAGGCGGCGGTCCACGACTCGGTCATCCCGGTGCGCACCGGGGAGCGCCTGAGCGAGTACCAGTGCCTCGAGGCGCTGCTGGTCCCCTCCGCCGACAACATCGCCGACCTCCTCGCCACCTGGACGGCCGGGTCGACCAGCGCCTTCGTTGCCGAGATGAACGCCGAGGCCGCGTCCCTCGGCCTCCACCACACCCACTTCGTGGACCCTTCGGGCCTCGACGCCGCCAGCCAGGGCACCGCTCGGGACCTGGTCCGGCTCGGCAAGGTCGTGCTCTCCCAGCCGCTGCTCGCCCACCTCGTCGCCCTCCCCCAGGTCGACCTCCCCCTGGCCGGCGTGGTCTACAACTTCAACTACGTGCTGGGCAGGGACGGGATCATCGGGATCAAGACCGGCTCGACCCTCTACGCCGGCGGGGACTTCCTCTGGGCCGCCCGGCGCAAGGTCGGCGGCCACACGGTGACCGTCGTCGGCGCCGTCCTCGACCAACAGGGAAAGGTGCCCATCCAGGCGGCGCTCCACGCCGCCGAGCGGCTGAGCGTGGCCGCCTTCGACTCGCTGCACCAGGTGACCCTGCTGCCCTCGGGCCGGACGCTCGTGCGGGTCACCACCCCCTGGGGGGCGTCGACGCGGGCGATCACCACCCGGGCGGTCAGCGCCTTCGGCTACCCCGGGGAGCAGGTGTCGGCCTCGGTCCACATGGACGGCACTGCCGCAGGGGGGAGGCTCCGGACGCCGCTCGCTGCCGGGACCCGGCTCGCGACCCTCGAGGTCCAGCTCCCCTCGGGAACGGTCTCGGTCCCGGCCACGACCGTGACCGAGGTCGCCGGCCCGTCGATCTCCTGGAAGCTGGAGCGCCTCTAGTCCAGACCAGCGGGCCGGCCGGCCCCGACCGACCGGTCGACGGTCCGTGGGGCCAGCGGTCCCGGGAAGGACAGGGCCCCGGGGTGGCGAGAGCCCGACGTTGCCGATCCGTGGCTGGCCGGCTGGCCGGCTGGCTAGTGTCCCGGCGTGGCGTCGGGTCGGCCTTTCCCCCATCTACTGTCACCGCTGGCGGTCGGAGCGGTCAGGCTCCCCAACCGGATCGTCTCCTCCGGCCACGACACGGTCATGGTCCATGACGGGAAGGTGACCGACCAGCTGGTCGCCTACCACGAGGCGCGCGCCGCCGGCGGCACCGGCCTGATAGTGGTCCAGGTAGCCGGCGTGCACCGCAGCGCCCGCTACACCAGCCACATCCTCATGGCCGACGACGACGGGTGCATCCCCGGCTACGAGGCGCTGGCGGGAGCGGTGAAGCCCCACGGGACCGTGCTGTTCGGCCAGCTGTTCCACCCCGGGCGGGAGATCATGGAGTCCGACGACGGGACCACTCCGATCGCGCTGGCCCCCTCGGCGGTGCCGAGCGAACGCTTCCGGGTGATGCCCCGGGCGCTGCGCCTCGCCGAGATCGCCGAGCTGGTCGACAGCTACGGGGCGGCCGCTCGCCGCCTGTCGCTCGCCGGGCTCGACGGGGTCGAGGTGGTCGCGAGCCACGGCTACCTGCCGGCGCAGTTCCTCAACCCGGCGGCCAACCGGCGCGAAGACGCCTACGGGGGCGACGACGAGCGGCGGCTGCGCTTCTTGCGGGAGGTCCTGGCCTCCGCCCGGGATGGCGTGGGCCCGCAGCGGGTGGTCGGGATGCGGATCTCGCTGGACGAGCACGACCCTTCGGGACTGCCCGCCGCCACCGCGTCGGCCGCGGTCGTGACGCTCGCCGGCGAAGGGCTGCTCGATTACGTGAGCGTCACTGCCGGCACGTCGGCGACCCTCGGCGGATCCGACCACATCGTGCCTGAGATGTCGCTCGCCAACGGTTACCTGGCGGGGGCGGCTGCCGGGCTGAAGGCGGTCGTGGGGATCCCGGTGCTCGTGGCCGGCAGGCTCAACCAGCCCCAGGACGCCGAGCGGGTCCTCGCCGGCGGGCAGGCGGACGCCTGCGTGATGACCCGGGCGCTGATCACCGACCCGACCATGCCCCGCCTCGCCGCCGAAGGCCGCACCGACGACATCCGAGCCTGCGTCGCCTGCAACCAGGCGTGCATCGGGCACTTCCACGCCGGCTACCCGATCTCTTGCATCCAGCACCCCGAGACCGGCCGGGAGCGCCGGTACGGACAGCGGGTCGCGGCGGCCGAGCCCCGGCGGGTCCTCGTCGTCGGCGCCGGCCCAGGGGGCATGAAGGCGGCGGCGGTGGCCGCCGAGCGGGGTCACCGGGTCCGCCTGGCCGAGGCCGGCGGGCGCCCCGGCGGGCAGGTGCTGCTGGCCCAGCGACTGCCGGGCCGTGACGAGATCGGTGGGACGGTCGACAACCTCTATCGGGAGGTGGCCCGGGCGGGGGTCGAGGTCGGATTCCACCGCCGGGTCGGCTCCGGATCGGAGGAGCTCGAAACCGCCGACCTGGTCGTGGTGGCCACCGGTGCCCGCCCGTACCGGCCGCCACTCGAGTACCTGGGGGAGCCGTGGGTGGCCGACGCATGGGAAGTGCTGGCCCGGCCGGAGGCCACTCCCGACGGCCACCTGGTGGTGGTCGACTGGCGTGGCGACTGGGTGGGGGTGGGGGTCGCCCGGCTCCTGGCCGCCGCCGGCCGCCGGGTGACCCTGGCCGTTCGGGGATACCACGCCGGCGACCACCTGCAGCAGTACGTGCGCGACGCCCAGCTGGGCGCCCTCGTGCGGACGGGCGTCGAGGTGCTCACCCTCGTGCGGCCCTTCGGCGCCGACGACGACACCGTGTACCTCCAGCACGTCCTCACCGACGAAGCGGTGCTGCTGGAGGGGATCGCCGGCACGGTGCTCGCCTGCGGCCAGGAGCCCGACGACTCCTTGCTCGGTGAGCTGCTCGCCGCCGGAGCCCCTGCGGTGGGGATCGGCGACTGCCTGGCCCCGCGCAGCATCGAGGAGGCCGTCCTGGAGGGGTTGGTGGCCGCGAGCGAGCTGTGACGCCCCACCCCCCGCACCCGGCAGGTACCGTCGGCGGGGTGACCGCCGAGCAGCCCGTCGGTCCGGGCGCCGTCGCCCCACCGGGCGCCGGCCCGGCCCGCCGCCCGGAGCACGACAGCTTGGAAGTCCTCCTCGCCCGCGCGCTGGAGCTCGTCCGCCGCTGGGAGTCCGGCTTCGGCCCCCACCCCGACCCCCCGGTCCTGCGCCCCGACCCCGACCTCCTCGAGGGGGCGTGGCGAGAGCTGGAGGAGCGCATGCAAGGCAACCACCCGTTCTTCCACCCGCGCTTCGCCGGCCAGATGCTCGAGGCCCCCCACCCGGTGGCGGCCGCCGCCTACCTGGCGGCGATGCTGGTGAACCCCAACAACCACGCCCTCGACGGCGGTCCGGTGACCTCCGGCATGGAGCTCGAGGCGGTGGCCGACCTGGCCCGGATGCTCGACCTGCCCGCCGGCCACCTGGGGCACCTGACCTCGGGAGGGACGGTCGCCAACCTGGAGGCGCTCTGGGTCGCCCGGGAGCTGCGCCCCGGGACCCGGGTGCTGCACGGCGCCGACGCCCACTACACCCACGGCCGGATGTGCGGGTTGCTCGGAGTGGCCGCGACCGCCGTGCCGTCCGACCCGACCGGGCACCTGGACCTCGAAGCCGCCGAAGCCGAGTGCCGCAAGGGCGACGTCGGCGCCCTGGTGGTGACCGCCGGAACGACCGGTCTGGGCTCGGTCGACGACATCGCCGGAGCGCTGGAGCTGCGCGACCGCTACGGGGTGCGGGTGCACGTCGACGCCGCCTATGGGGGGTTCTTCGCCCTGCTCGCGGGGACCGGCGCGCTCGACAGCCGGGTGGACGCCGCCTTCCGGGCGATCGGCCGGGCCGACTCGGTGGTCGTCGACCCCCACAAGCACGGCCTGCAGCCCTACGGCTGCGGGGCGGTCCTCTTCGCCGACCCGGGAGTGGCCCGGATCTACGAGCACGACTCTCCGTACACCTACTTCAGCTCCGCAGGTCGCCACCTCGGAGAGGTCACCCTGGAGTGCTCCCGGGCCGGGGCCGCGGCAGCTGCTTTGTGGTTCACCCTCCGGGTCTTGCCGCTGGCCCCCGACCGGGGGATCGGGCCGATCCTGGCCGCCGGGCGCCGGGCGGCCAAGGACCTCGCCGGGCGGCTGGCGGAGAGCCGCCACCTGCGGCTCCACGTCACCCCGGAGCTGGACATCGTCACCTACTTCGCCGCCCGCCGGGACGGGGCTCGCGGCCCGGGATCGCTCAGCGTGACCGAGTCGTCGGAGCGGATCCTCGCCCTCGGCATGCGCGGCCCCGACCGCCTGTGGCTGAGCACGTTGCGGGTCGACCCTCGGTCCTTCGCCGCCCGCCACCCCGACCTCCCGGCAGCGCAGGCCCCGGTGACCGTCCTGCGCTCGGTGCTCATGAAGTCCTCCCACGAGGCCTGGGCCGCAAGGATCCACGAGCGGCTGGAGGCCCTCGCCGGCGCTCCGTGAAGGCCCGGGCGCCAACTGTCGAGTGCACCCACTTCCGCCGAAGCCGACCGCGTCGAGTGGCGCCTACACCACTCACATCGTCTTCACCGACCGCCAAGGGCCGCCGCCGGCGGGTAGTCGGCGACAGGTCCTCACCCTTCCGAGGTGGCGCTCGGACGGTGCAGCAGGCCGTGGCGGTCCTCGCCGAAGTGGTACACCTTGGCCACCTCGGTCTCCAGCCCGCGCAGGGGGCGGAGGCGCAGCACCGCGAGGCCCACCAGGGCGCCGGCCACCGGACCGGCCCAGTAGACCCACCAGGCCCGCCCGATCCCGGCGACGACCGCCGGCCCCAGGCTGCGTGCAGGGTTGGTGCTGGTACCCGACACCGGGGCCTCCAGGTAGACCATGATCGCGTAGAGTGGCGGGAAGATCGCCGGCGTGAAGGCGCGGAGCCGCTCGGAGCCGAGGAAGGTGAACAGGGCCAGCACGAGGGCCGCGCTGGTCACCGCCTCCCCGAGGGTGGCGATCAGCGGGCCGTAGGAGGAGCCGGGCAGGGTCGCCCCGAAGTGAACCGCCCGGCCGGTCGGGCCCCAGGCCAGCAGGAGGGCGGCGCCGGCGGTCGCCCCGGCGAGCTGGGCGAGCACGTAGCCGGCCCCGAGCCAGGGGCGCATCTGGCCGCGCAGGACGAACGCCAGGGTGACGATCGGGTTGATGTGGGCGCCGCTCACCTTGCCGACCGGGGACAGGGCGATGAGCATCCCGGTCGTGCCGAACAGCGCTCCGGTGAGCGCCCGGGCCGCACCCGGGCCGATCACGCCGGCGAGGGGGCCGAGCGGGGAGGTGTCGACGATCACCAGCGAGAGCCCGACCGCCACGAGCAGTCCGGTCCCGACCAGCTCGGCAAGCCAGAGCCTCCAGGCGTGGCGGGCGTCGGGCGGCGGGGGCGGGGGCATCGGTCCATACTGTCCCGGTGGCGATCGAGCGGGTCGACCTCCCAGGCGGCGTCCTCCTCCCTGGCCATCGCCGCGAGGGTGGCGAGCACCTCCTCGCGGGCCAGGCCCTCCTCGGGGAGGCTGCGGTTGACGGGGAAGCGGCTGGCGTAGGGGAAGCCGCTCATCGAGGCTCCTCTCGGGAGCGTCGGGGCCGGTGGTGCGGACGGGACGGGGGCAGGCTGGCGGGCCAGAGCGGGTCAGCCGCTCAGTCCCCGAGGGGCAGGCGGCGCCAGACGGGGCGGGGGAGGTGACGGAGCACGGCGAACACCCACCGCAGGGCGCCCGGCACCCACACCAGCTCCCGGCCCCCGGCGACGGCGGAAGCGACGGCCGCGCCCACCGCCTCGGGCGTGGTGGCGAGCGGCGCCGGCTTGCGGCCGGCGGTCATCCGACCCACGACGAAGCCGGGGCGCACGACCACGACCGCCACGCCGGTCCCGGCGAGCGAGTCGCCGAGGCCGAGGGCGAAGCCGTCGAGGCCCGCCTTGGACGACCCGTACACGTAGTTCGCCTTGCGGACCCGCTCGCCGGCGACCGAGGAGAGGAACACGAGGGTCCCGTGCCCCTGGGACACCAGTCGGCGGGCGGCGGCCAGCCCGGCGGACACCCCGCCGAGGTAGTTGGTCGAGGCGACGAGGACCGCCCCGTCCCCGCCGACCGCGTCTCGGCGCTGGTCGCCGAGGACCCCGAAGGCGACGACCACCACGTCGAGGTCGCCGACCGCCTCGGCGGCGCGGGCGATCACCGTGTCGTGCTCCGCGGTCGCCAGGGCGTCGAAGGCGACGGTCTCGACCCGCCCGGCGCCCGCCGTCGAGACCGTCGCCGCGGCCTCCCGGAGGGCGTCGGGATGGCGCCCGGCGAGCACCACCGAGGCGCGCCGGGGGGCGGCCAGGGCGCAGGCCGCGGCCACGCCGATCTCCGAGGACCCACCGAGGACCAGCACCGACTGGACCGCCCCGAGAGCGTCCCTCATGCGGCGACCACCCTCGCCGCCGGCGCCGGCTCGCCGAGCAGCCCGAGGCGCCGGGCCAGGTCGGAGACCAGCCGGCGCTGCGGGTCGGCCCGGTCGCGCACCCGGCGCCACTCCGCGATCCGGGGGTACATCACCTCGACCAGCTCGGGGCGCAGGCGGGAGTCCTTGCTCAGGTAGACCCGCCCGCCCGCGCCGGCGACCCGCTCGTCGAGGTCGTCGAGGAGGGGGGAAAGTCCCCGGGCGGCGGCGGGGAGGTCCAGCGCGAGGGTCCAGCCCTGGAAGGGGAACGAGAGGGCCCCGGGGTCGGGGGGCCCGAAGCGCTTCAGCACGCCGAGGAACGACGCCACCCGGGAGGCGCTGAAGCGCTCGAGCGCGACGCGCACGACGTCCTCGGCCCCGTCGGGGACGGCCAGCTGGTACTGCAGGAACCCTCGTGGCCCGTAGAGGCGGTTCCAGGAGCGCACTCCGTCGAGGGGGTGGAAGTAGGAGCTCGCGGCGACCAGGTGCCCTCGGCGCAGGCGTGGAGACTTGCGGTACCACGCCTCGTTGAACGCGGCGACGCTCCAGCGGTTGAGCAGCCCGCCCGGCACCCCCGGAGGGGTGCCCAGCCTGGCGGTCGGCGCGAAGCGCAGCGGGTCTCCCCGGCGGGGCGCGGGCAGGTCGTCGAGGGTGGCATGGTCACCGAGGTCGAGCACCGAGCGTCCGAGGTGACGGCCCCGGGCCAGGCAGTCGACCCAGGCCACCGAGTAGCGGTGGCCGGCGTCGGCTTCGAGCATCCGGGCCATCGCCGCCTCGAGGTCGCCGAGGCGCTCGGTGTCCACCCGGACGAGAGCGGTCTCCACCGCCAGGAGCCGGATCGTCGCTTCGAGCACCACTCCGGTGAGGCCCATCCCTCCGGCGGTCGCCCAGAACAGCTCCGCGTCGCGCCCGGGACCGACTACCACCGGTCCTTGGGCCGGCGTGGCCACGGTCAGGCAGGTCACGTGGGCCGCGAAGGAGCCGTCGCGGTGGTGGTTCTTGCCGTGGACGTCGGAGGCGAACGCCCCGCCGACGGTCACCTGCCGGGTCCCCGGCGTCACCGCTGGCCACAGCCCCAGGGGCACGAGCGTGCGCATCAGCCTGTCCAGGCTGATGCCGGCCTCCACCCGGGCGGTACGCGCCTCCACGTCGACGGCCAGCACCCGGTCCAGGCCGGTGGTGTCGAGCACCGTGCCGCCGGCGCACTGGGCGGCGTCGCCGTAGCTGCGGCCGAGGCCGCGCGCCACCAGGCCGCGGCCCGCGGCAGCGGCCACCACGTCGGTGGCCTCTTCCATCGAGGTCGGTCGTACCACCCGGGCCCGGCTGGGCGCGGTCCGGCCCCAGCCGCAGATCAGCGCCGGGGTCTCAGCGTCCATAGACACCCACCGCGAGGAGCACGACCCAGGCGAAGCCGAGCACCTGCAGCGAGCGGTCCTTCAACACGAGGCGCTCGGGGCGGGCCCCCCGACCCTGCTCGACCAGGAACGTGTAGTGCAACAAGGCGACGACGACCGGCACGATCGACAGCTCGAACCAGATGGGGGAGCTGTGGTGGCGCAACGCGGTCCGCAGGTCGAGCGCCCACAGGCTGTAGCCGATGACCGCGCCGGCGGCGGAGATCGCGAGCACCGTGCGCAGGAAGGTGGCGCTGTACTCGCTCAGCGTCCGGCGGTGGGCCCCTCCCCCGTCGCCCAGCTCCAGCAGCTCGGCCAGGCGCTTGCCGGTGACCATGAGCAGGCTGCCGAAGGTCGCCACGATCAAGAACCACTGCGAGACCGGCACTCCGACGGCCACCCCGCCGGCGATCGCCCGCAGGACGAAACCGGCGGCGACGCACGCCAGGTCCCAGCCCGGGAGGTGCTTCAGCGCGACGTTGTAGGCGACCTGCAGCGCGACGTAGACGAGCATCGTCACCGCCAGCTGCCAGGACAGGAGCAGGGCGAGGGCGACGCCGGCGGCCTCCAGGACGGCGCCGACCCCGAGCGCTACAGGGACCGGGACCAGCCCGGCGGCCACCGGCCTCAGGCGCTTGAGCGGGTGGGCCCGGTCGGCGTCGACGTCGAGGGCGTCGTTGATCAGGTAGCTCCCGCTGGCCACCAGGCAGAACAGGCCGAAGGTGGCCAGGGCGCGCAGCGCCGGGGAGGCCTGGTCGGCCACGCCGGCGGCGATCGGCGCGGCGAAGACCAGCACGTTCTTGGTCCACTGCTGGGGTCGGGCTGCGGCGAGCACCGCCCGCCAGCGGGACCGGCGCGAGGTGCCCGGCGACCCGCCGGAGGCGTCCGCGAGATGAGCGGCCGTGACGAGGCCGCACCCGGCGGGGGGCGGGCTCTGCGGCAGCTTCCGGGCCGGTTCCATTCCACCGAGACGCTACTTGCTGCGCCCTGCCCGGTCGGCCACCGGCGGCGTCAGGACCGCTCCGGGGCCGGCTGGCCAGCCGGGCCCTTACCGGGACTTGACCGGGCGTTGAGATCGACCTGCGGGCGAGGTGTGATGATCGGGGGGTGAGGAACGCCCCGTCGACCCCCCGACCGCTGGACGCCCCCCCTGAGGACGGCGTGCTACCCCGCCGCTACGTCGAGCGCCCCCCGTCCCCCCGCCCCCGGCGGCGGTCCGGGAACCGCTGGCGCAGGTCCCGGGCCTTGCGGATCGCCCTGGTGGCGGTGGTGCTGCTCGGCTCCTGGCCGGTGTTCGCCGCGGCCACCACCCCCGGCAACCAGTCGTACACCGCCAAGCTCGCCGACTGGATGCGCAGCCACGACCTGGCGTTCGTCTCCACCACCGCCGAGCGGATCTTCTACAACCTGCAGAAGCCGGCCAAGGGTGGCCGGCCCAAGCACTTGAACGCCCTGCCCTCCACGGGCGGCTCGGCGTCGGCCGGGACCGGCCACCGCCGGAAGGCGGCCCTGACGGTCGCCCACCTGCCCGCGCCGAGCCCGGTACCGCTCGTCGTGCACCCCGCCCTGCCCGGCGAAGGGCAGTGGAAGCCGGTCGGCCCGACCGTCGACGGCTACCCAGGGATGTACGAGGCCCAGTTCCGGGCGGACACCGTCTACACCAGCGAGATCACCACCGCGGTGTGGATCGACCCGCTGCTCATGAAGCTCTCGTTGATCCCCGGTCAGGGCGAGCCGGGGGGCCACTGGCCCCACCACCCTCCCTACATCACCCACGCCGAGCGGCCCACCATCGCAGCCGCCTTCAACGGGGGCTTCCGCTTCGCCGACGCCCACGGGGGGTTCTACCTGGACGGCAGGACCGCCGTGCCCCTGGTCAAGGGGGCCGCCAGCTTCGTCATCTACAAGAACGGGCACGTCAACATCGGGGCCTGGGGCAGCCAGGTGAAGATGACCCCCGGGGTGGTGTCGGTCCTGCAGAACCTGGTGCCGATGGTCAACAACGGGGTGGTCTCCCCGTCGGCCACCTACAACGACGTGAGCGTGTGGGGCGCCACCCTCGGGGCGAGCACCGTCGTCGCCCGCAGCGGCCTCGGCGTGACCAAGGACGGTGCCTTGGTCTACGTCGCCGGCCCGTACCTGACCGCCCGCACCCTGGCCGAGTCTCTACAGCGGGCCGGGGCGGTCCGGGCCATGACCCTCGACATCAACCCGGAGTGGGTGACCTTCAACTTCTTCGGCCACCCCAACCCGGCCAACCCCTACAAGCTCAGCTCGGCGAAGCTCTTCCCCGGCCAGCAGCGCTCCTCCACCCGCTACCTCGGCCCGACGCTCGAGAACCGGGACTTCATCGAGGTGCGAACCCCCACCCCGGTGACCTCCTCCACCAGCGGCTCCTCGCCGCTCGGTTAGGGATGCGCCAGCTAGCAAGGATGTTGCTGAGAACAGCGCCCCGCACGCCGCGGTGAGCCCGATCCCGGGCGATACTCGCCCCGTGCCCACCGCCTCGAGGTCGCGCGCCCCGTCCCGGACCGCCCCGTCCGCCCCATCCCCATCCCCATCCCCATCCCCGCCGGCCCTGCCCGGCCTCCGCCGGCACGCACCGACGATCGTCCTCTGCGTCGCCGGCGCCGGCCTCGGGCTGGTCGTCGGGCTCGCCTTCAAGGACGAGACCGCCGGGGCGTGGCGGGCGCCGGGTGGAGTGGCCATCTTCCTCGGGAGCGTCACCGGCCTCGCCGGCACCTACCTGGCGATGCTCATGGTGCTGCTCGCGAGCCGGCTCCCCTTCGTCGAGTCCGCCCTGGGCTTCGACGGGCTCCTCCGATGGCACCGACGCCTCGGGCCCTGGCCGATCACCCTGCTCAGCCTCCACGCGGCGGTCCTGGTGCTGGGCTATGCGGAGGCCGCCCGGACCGGCGCGCTGCACGAGATCGGGACGCTCGTCAGCGGCTTCCCCTACGTCCTCGCGGCCTTCGCCGGCCTCGGGCTCATGCTCATGGCGGGGTTCGCCTCGGTGCGGGCCGTCCGCCGGCGCCTCCGCCGGGAGACGTGGTGGGTGGTGCACCTGTACCTGTACCTGGCCCTGGCCCTCTCCTTCGCCCATGCCGTCGTGCTCGGCCCCGACTTCGTCGGCCACCCCGTGACCCGGATCGTCTGGTCCGCCGCGTGGGCGGCGACCGCCGGCAGCGTGCTGGTCTGGCGCTTCGGGGTGCCCCTCGCCCGGACCCTCCGCCACCGCCTCGTGGTCTACGAGGTGCGCACCGAGACCCCGGAGGTGTGCTCGATCATCCTGAAGGGCCGCCACCTCGACCGGCTCGCCCTGGAGGGTGGGCAGTTCGTCGAGTGGCGCTTCCTCGCCCGGGGGCTGTGGTGGCAGGCCCACCCCTACACCGTCTCCGGCCTGCCCCAGCGCGACTACCTGCGGATCACGGTCAGGCGCCTCGGCGACCACTCTCGGGCGGTCACCCGGCTCCGGCGGGGCACCCGGGTGGCCTTCGAGGGCCCCTACGGAGTGTTCACCGCCGAGCACCGCCGCCGCCAGCGGGTCGCGCTCGTCGCCGCCGGCGTCGGGGTCACCTCGATCCGCCCGCTGCTCGAGGACCTCCCGGCCGGCACCGACCCCGCGGTCGTCGTCCGGGCCACTTCCGCCGGGGCCCTCCCCTTGCGCGACGAGATCGCCGCCCTGGTCGAGTCCGCCGGCGGGGTCCTCCACGAGCTGTACGGCTCCCGCCGCAAGCACGTCATCGACGGCCGGCGCCTCCGCCAGCTGGTGCCCGACATCTCCGAGCGGGACGTGTACGTCTCCGGCCCGGAGGACTTCGTCGCCGCGGTGAGCGCCGCCGCCCGCCGCCTCGGCGTCCCCGACGCCGCCCTCCACCACGAAGCCTACGCCCTCTGAGCCGGAGATCCTCCCTTGCGCCGCAGCCCCTTCGTCATCGTCGCCACCGCCGCCGGCCTCGCCGGCGTGCTCGCCTTCCCCACCAAGAAGCCCCCGACGACCCTGTCGGCGCCGGCTTCGCCCTCCTCCACCTCCCCGACCTCCTCGGGCTCCGCCGGATCGACCACCACCACCACATCCCCGCCGGGGGGGCTGCGCAGCGCCACCGGCAAGGCGGTCCAGTACGGCTACGGCCGCCTGGCGGTGCAGCTGAGCGTCCACGGCAGCAGGATCACCGGCGCCAAGGTGGTCGGCCTGGCCACCGCGGACTCGTACTCCCAGCAGATCGCGGTGCAGGTCATCCCCATGCTGCGCCGGGAGGTCCTCTCCGCCCAGAGCGCCCACGTCCAGACGATCACCGGGGCCACCTACACCAGCCTGGCCTACCTCCAGTCGACCCAGGCCGCCCTGACCAAGCTCCACGCGTGAGGGTCGCGGCCCTCCGGAGCACGACCCTCGAGGTGATGGGCACCGTGTTCACCTTCACCTGGTGGCCGGAGGCGGTCGACCTCGGCGACGCGCTGGGCGCGGCGGCGACCAGGCTGCGGGAGATCGACGCGGCCTTCAGCACCTGGAAGCCGGACAGCCCGCTGTCCCGGCTCAGGCGCGGCGAGCCGGTCGTGGGCGACCACCCGGAGATCGCCGCGGTGCTCGGGCTCTGCCGGGAGCTGCGCGGCCGCTCCGGAGGGTGGTTCGACCCGTGGGCGGCCCCCGGCGGCGTCGACCCCACCGGGATGGTGAAGGGCTGGGCCACGGGCGAGGCGTGCGCGCTCCTCGGCGCTGCCGGAGCGCCCGCCGCCCTGGTCAACGGGGGCGGGGATGTTGCCACCCTGCCGGGCAGCGGACCGGAGGGCGCCCCCTGCTGGCAGGTCGGCATCCGTCACCCGTGGCGGCCCGAGGCGCTGGCCGGGGTGGTCGAGGTCCCCGCCGGGGGGGCGGTCGCCTCCTCGGGCACCTACGAACGGCCCGGTCACCTCTGGCGACCCCGGGGGGACGGCCCGCTCCCCGGCCTGGCCGCCACGGTGTGCGGCCCCGAGCCCACCGCCGCCGACGCCTTCGCCACCGCGCTCGCTGCGGGCGGCGAGGATTTTCTCCGGATCCTCGAGACCATGGAGGGATGGGAGGGCTGGCTGGTGACCCCCGACGGCACCGAGCACGAGACCGCTGGCTTCCCATGGGCGTGAGACCCCGGGCGCTGGCCGCCGCCGGCGCCCTGGCGTTGACCGCCGCCGGCTGTGGCCCGGCCACCCACCCCGCCGCTGACCCCTCCAGCTCCTCGGCCCCCGCATCGGCGTCCACGGCCGCCAGCCGGGCCTCCGCGGCCGCCAGCTCGACCACCGCCCCCGCCCCCACCACGACCACGACCACGACCACGCTCCCGGTCCCGCAGCCGGGCTGGACGGTGGTGGCCGAGACCTCCCGGGCGATCCTCGTCGACACCCGCACCTACCACCTCCCCGACGGCGACTCGGTGACCCTGGTGCGCTTCCACGCGGGCACCTACCGGCTGGACTTCCACCTGGGGAGCCAGGACCCCCCGAGCGCCGGCTTCCCGGTGACCGCCGTGGACGGTGACGCGATCAGCGCAGCGGAGCGGCCGCTGCTGCTCGGGGCGTTCAACGGCGGGTTCCGCACCAACACCGGCTCCGGCGGAGTGGAGCTGTACGGCCACGTGCTGGTCCCGCTCGTCGCCGGCGACGCCAGCCTGGTCGTCAACGCCAACGGCACCGCCCGGGTCGGGGTCTGGGGCCAGGGACTGCCCGCCCCCGGCGAGCACGTCGCGAGCGTCCGCCAGAACCTCACGCCGCTCATCGACAACGGCGTCACCAGCCCCCAGATAGGCAACGTCGCCGCCTGGGGCGCCGAGCTGTACGGGGTCCCGGGGACCGCCCGGAGCGCAGTCGGCACCGACCCCGCCGGCAACCTGGTCTACGCCGCCTCGATGGCCGCCCTCCCCGCCGACCTGGCCACCGCCTTCCACCTCGCCGGGGTGACCAACGCGATGGAGCTCGACATCAACCCCTACTGGGTCCAAGCCGACGTCGCTTCCCACCCCGGGGGGGCGCTGCGCGCGGCGATCCCCGGCCAACAGCGCCCGGCGAACACCTACCTCGGCGGCTGGACCCGGGACTTCTACGCGGTGCTCGCCCGCTGAGCAGCTGAGCCGGCGCGACCGCTAGCCTCCCGGGGCGGCCGGGAGCGCGGCCGCTGGTTCCTGGCTGATTGGATCACGAGCTGACAGGAGGGTTGGGTGGGCCTGGGGGTGCACGAGTGCGACGGTGGCGACCACCGCCTGGAGACCTACGCGGCTCGCGACCGACGCCTGCTCTCCCTGGTGGAGGCGTTCAACCGCCGGCTGGTCGCCGGCTTCGCCGCCGGAGCGGACCTGACCGACACCCTCGCCGCCCTGGACCCCGACCCGGCCCGCTACACCGATGTCACCGAGGGTGGCGGGCTGGTCGAAGCGGTCCTGGCCGACGCCGGGAAGGTCCTCGAGGCGGCTCCGGGCCTGCCCGGGTTCCGGGTCATCGGGAGCGTCGCCGCCCCAGTCGGGGCGCCGGCCGCCCGGCCGGCGGTGGCCGCCGGGCCCGACGGGACGCTGCTCGTCGCCTGGGTGGAGTGGCTGGCCGGGGAGGGCGAGCGGGTGGTGGCGGTCCGGACCGACGCCGCCGGCGCACCGCTCGCCGAGCCGCAGGTGGTGTCCGGGCCGCTCGGGGACTGCCTCCGACCTTCGGTGGCCTTCGACGGGGACGGGGCTGCGTGGGTGGCCTTCGGGCTCCGCGGTGCCGACTCCTCGGGGGTCGGGGTGTGGGCTTCCGCGGCGCCGGCGGGCGCCGGGCGCTTCGGTCCACCCGAGCCGCTCGGCACCTCGGCGCACCCGTCGTTCAATCAGGAGCTCGCCTGCGGGGCGGACGGCCGGCTGCAGGTCTGCTGGCAGGGATGGGCCGGCAGCCGGTTCGCGGTGCTCGCCCGGCGCCAGGAGCGGGCCGCCGGCAGGGACGGGTCGGGCGCCGGGAGCTTCGGGCCGACCGAGCAGCTGAGCGCCGGGACCGAGCGCAACGTGTGGGACCCGACCGTCGCCGCCGGCCCCGACGGCCAGGTCGCCTTCGCCTGGACCACCTACGGCGAGGGCGGCTACCGCACGACCGTGCTGCGCCGCCCCGACGGGCGGCCAGCCGGCGAGGAGCGCACCGTCCTCGGCGAGGGCGGCGCCTACTGGCTGCACCCGAGCCTCGCCTTCGACCCCGGCGGGGAGCTGTGGGTCGCCTCCGACACCGTCTCGCTCGGCGGCCACGGAGGGTCGGGACCGACCCGGCTGCGCCGCCGGGAGGAGCTCGCCACGCCCCGGCGGACCGGTTTCCGGCCCGACGGCCGGGCAGTGCCCGGCGACCTGTCGCCCGACGTGACCGCCGAAGTGGTCGTCGCCCGCCTCGCCGGCGACGGGTTCGAGGGCACCGGGCGGGTCGGGATCGGCGCGACGATCTCCCCTGCTGGCCTGCCCCGCCTGGCGATCACCTCCGGGGGGAGGGTCGCGGTCGCCTACCGGACCCTCAGGCGCCTGCCGCTCATGCTGTACTTCTGGGACGCCGTCGTCCAGTGGCACGGTCCCGGCGGCTGGGGGGCGATGTCGAGCTTCGACGAGCCCGACGGGCCCCTGGAGGAGCCAGGACTGGTAGCCGCCGGCGACTCGGTGGTCGCCTGCTGGCAGGAGGACGGTCGCCGGGACCGCCAAGTCACCTGGACCGAGGGCTTCGGCGGTGAGGAGTGCCTGGCGCTGCGGGACCACTATGGGGAGGTCGTCTGGCACACCCTCCACACCGGGGGGCGGGTGCGGCTCGGACGGGTGCCACCGCCGCCGGCGCGGTCCCCGGGGCCCGTCCCTGCCGCCGGTGCCGGGAGCCCCGCCCGTGCCGGGAGCCCTGCCCGTGCCGGGGGGACCGAGGTGGCCGGCGGGTTGGGAGGGGACGCCGCAGCCCCCGAGGGCCG
>JAJZWW010000471.1 GCA_021846485.1 Actinomycetes bacterium | reverse complement strand
ACCCGCCGAGCGTAGCCCACGGACGGTTATTGCACCACCGCCGGTGGGGATGGGCAAGGCCCGTTGAGGAAGTCTGAGCGGTTCGTCAGGGATCGACTCCATGTCGCTACTCATCGCCACGGAACCGATGTCCCCCTTCGGGGTCGATAGACGGCACCCGCTCGCTCGCTCCCAACCGCCGAGCGTTTCCACCCAAGATGGCCGAAAGCTCACGTTCCGATGCCCCAGGCAGCACCCAGCGGACCCAGGCCAGCTGCTCGCCATACGCTTCGGCGCTCCCCACGAAGGGGTAGTCGGAGCCCCACAACAGCCGGTCGGGACCAAACTCGGTAAGAAGGAAGTCGGTGTGGGAGCGCAGGTCAGAGTAGGGGAACTTCTGGTTGCTGATGGCGTACTGACCCGAGAGAATGACCCGCATCTCCGGGTGTGCGGCTAGCTCTCTCAGCTGCCGCCTGCGCCCGCCGGTCGGAAAGACAAGCCGCGGCCTGCCCTCTGCCGATACCCCGTCCGCCAGCGGCACCGCCCCCATATGGTTGAGCACACTGGCCAACACCGGCAACTCGTCGAGCAGACGAAGAAGGAGACGGTGCTGGTCGATGCCCGTGAAGATCCAGAGGACCTTCCCGTGGTGGGCCAGGGCCCGCAGGATCGGGAACACCGGTAGGGCTGCCGAACGGCGATCATTGGGTGAGCCAAGGTGACGCAACCTTACACCAAGGACCCCGGGACGCGACAGAGCCTCGATGGTTCGGCTGACAGCGGCTGGCGACGGGCACTCCCCGACGGCGAGCACCCGCCAGATCTGGATATCCTCCGTCTCGTGAAAGGCACTCCAGAAATAATCGTCATCTCCAAGAACGGCGACGACGACGACGCCTCCCACGCCGTGATGCCGTAGTAGGCCGACTAGCTGTTCAGCACCTCCCCCTGCGGCGGGAACGCGCGCACCGCTCGGCATAGCGGCCAGCGCGCGGAGCCGGGGTGAGAGCACATGGACATGGGCGTCAACAGGAGGCAGATCGCCCACTACTCACCTCCCCGGCCGACAACCCCGTCTCGAGGTTCCGGCATTCCTCGACGATCGCGCGTACGGCGACGTCTACTCGGCCGGGATCCGCTTGGATGCCCATGTGAGAGAGGCGAATGATGCGATCAGCTATGGGCCCCATGCCGGTGGCCACTCGGATGCCGTGGCACGCCAGCACACGCTCCTGCACCTGGTGTGCGGAGACACTCGTCGGAACTTCAACGGTCGTGAGGCCGCACGAGGGACTGTCACCGAACACGTCTAGACCCGACCTGCGGAAGGCGCTCCGCACGGCTGCGGCCGTGTCCTCATGCCTCTGATAGGTCGCCGCCAAACCGCCACTCTCGAGTGGGCGCACCGCCTCTCGGAGAGCCATCACGAGGCTGGGCGAAGGCACCACCGGGTAGGCGGTGGTTGGCGAGTCAGGATCGGCCCTCCACCGACTGAGGTCAAGGCCGAATGTCGCCGGGAGGGAGGCCCTCGCTGACAGCCGGGCCAGCGCACGGGTGCCCAGGGCCACGACAGACAAACCCATGAGCGCCCCAAGCCCCTTCTGCGAAGCCGTCACGCATACGTCGATATGGTCATGGGCCATGTCTACGGGCAAGACGCCGACAGTAGACACGGCATCAACGACAAACAACGCCTCCGCGTCCCGACAGAGCCGTCCTATGTCGTCCAAGGGGTTGACCGTACCAGTCGACGTCTCACAATGGGCGACAGCGACAGCGCTGAACTGGCTACCCCGGGGGGTTCCCTTAGCCAGACACGCCGCCACGACCTCAGGGTTGACCACTCGGCCCGGCTGCCAACGCTCGGTGATGACGTCAGCGCCGCAGCGCTCAGCAATGGTGGCAAGCCATTCCCCGAATGTGCCGGTTACGCACACGAAAATCGGATCACCCGGCTCGAAAAGGCTCTTCAGGGCCGACTCAATGCCCAAGCGCCCACCGCCAGGCATGATCTCCACGCTCCCGTCACAGTTGAGGAGGTCGGCCAGGGCGCGGCGAGTCTCGTCGAGCGTCAAGCGAAACTCGTCGGAGTGGTGATCGACAGGTCCCGCGCCTGCGGCCGCGGCGACCTCCGGAGCGACGGGCACGGGGCCTGGAACCATCAGGAGGGGGTGCTCCCAGCCGGAGCCGCGACTCACTACCCGCCCCCATTGGTATCGGACGCGCCCAGATAGCCGCGCACAAGCCGCTCGTAGACCTCCGACGCCTGGACAAGGTCAGCAATGAGCATGGTCTCGTCGGGCCCATGAGCCCGGTTCACCTGAAGGTCGCCCGGCCCAAGCACGATTACAGACGACCCCACTGCGGCGAAGACGTACTGGTCGCAGGTAGCGCGGAACCCCTGGATAGCCTCGGCGTCGGCGCCCAGTGCCTCGTTGGCGCTCACCACAAGGGGGTCGTCAACCACCTGCTCAGCGGGCAAGGCGCCATTCTTCGCGACGCAAGTAAGTCCCGTAACCCCCTTCAGGACTGCGGTGATCTCGGCACTCGCTGCGGCGTGGTCCTCGCCCGGGATCAGCCTTCGGTCGACTACAAGACGGGCCTCGCCAGGGACAGATGTCGATGTAATGCCGACCGCCTCGATACTCGTGATGGCGAGCGTCGGCGGTCCCAAGAGCGGATGACACCGATGAGCAAGATCCTCCCCATGGCGTACGAGACGCTGAATCACCTCGGCTAGCCTCCCTATCGGCGAGTCAAGGCTCTGCACGGCGGCAGCATGCCCTCCCCGCCCTCTGAGGCAGATTTCGAACTCGATCCGTCCCATGTGGGCCGTGCAGACACGCAAGGCTGTCGGCTCGCCGACGACTACGGCGTCCGCTCGCAGACCACCCTCCACCAGCGCCTTAGCACCCAGCGCCCCCTGCTCCTCGCCGCCAACCGCGGCTAAGAGAACTTCGCCTCTCAGGCCCGCACCTTCGCGCT
>JAJZWW010000470.1 GCA_021846485.1 Actinomycetes bacterium | reverse complement strand
ATGCTCGGGTTCCTGGTGGGGGCGACGGGGATGTTCGCCACGATGTACTCCACCCAGGCGATCCTGCCGCAGCTGTCCCACGCCTTCGGGGTGCCTCCCTCCGAAGCGGGGCTGAGCATCTCGGTGACCGTGCTGCTCGTCGCCGCCGGTGCATGGATCTGGGGTGCGTACTCCGACCGTCACGGTCGGCGCCGGACGATCCTGCTCGCCAGCGGCCTGCTGGTGGTCCCCACCGCCGCCCTCGCAGCGGTGCCGAGCTTCGGGCTGCTGCTCGCTTGCCGCGCCGTCCAGGGCCTGTGCATGCCGGGCCTGCTCACCGTCGGCGTGCCTTACATCGGGGAGGTCTTCGCACCCCGCCTCGCCGGGAGGGCGATGGGCTACTACGTCGTCGCGCTGGTGGTCGGCGGGCTCGTCGGGCGGCTCGGCGTGGCGCTCCTAGCGGCGGGCATCGGCTGGCAGGGGGCCCTGGCCAGCCTGGCCGTCCTGCCGTGCGCGGGGACGGTGATGATGTGGCGCTCGCTCCCCGAGGGCCCGGCTTCGACCCACACCGGGCTCGGCTTCGCCGCGGTAGCGGCGCACCTGCGCAACCCCCGGCTGCGACGGGCGATCGTCGCGGGCGGCGCGCTCCTCTTCGTGTTCGTCGGCGTCTTCTCCTACGTGGTCTACCGGTTGCAGGCCCCGCCGTTCGCCCTCGACCCACAGATCAGCAGCCTGGTGTTCGTCCTCTGGGTCGTGGGCGCGATCGGCCCGTCTGCCGGGAAGCTCGCCGACCGGTGGGGATGGCGGAGGGCTGGGTTCGCGTCCCTGGTGTCGGCGGCTGCGGGCACGGCACTCACCCTTGCGCCGTCCCTGCCGGCGGTGATCGCCGGCTTGGGGCTGCTGGCCGCGGGGATGTTCTCCGGGGTCACCGTAGTCCAGCTCGGCGTCGCCGCCTCGACCGACGTCGACCGGGGCACGGCGAGCGGGCTGTACTTCAGCTGCTACTACGGCGCCGGGGCCCTCGGCGCCTACCTCCTCGGCCTCGCGTGGCAGAGCTGGGGGTGGTCGGGAGTGGCGCTGCTCGCCGTGGGCGTCCTCGCCTGCGCGGCGGTGACGCTCGCCGGTCCGCTGCGAGCCCGGCCGGCACCCGGCTGACCCGGCGGCGGGCTGTCCCGAGAGCGCGCGGGCGGGAGCGGGCTCCTCGCCTCGGTCTCGGCCAGGAGCTGTCGCGCCACGTCCTACGCAGTGGCGTCGGCGTCGGCCGGGGGCGGGGTGGGTCGTGGTGGACGGGGGGTCTGGTCGGGCCGGGGCCCGAGCGGAAGTCCGGCGAGATGCTCACCAACCGCCCGCCGGCCGTAACGTCGCGTCGCATCCTGGAGGAGGCGGAAAGGCGCTGTCAAGGGGTCGAGTCCGGGAGTCATCCCCTGCCGGCTCGGTCCTGCACGCCGTCGGCGACGAAGGGGTCCCCTTCGACGAGATCGCCGGCGCCATGGGCCGCCAACTCGACGCCCCCACCGCGTCGCTGACGCCGGCCGAAGCCGCCGGCCGAAGCCGCCGGCCGAAGCCGCCGGCCACTTCTCGCACCTGGCGCACCACGTCGCCCTCGACAGCCCCGCCACCGTGACCATCACCCGGGAGCTGCTCGCCTGGGAACCCACCGGAGCCGGTGTCGCATCGAGGACCTCGAGCAGGCCACTACGCTCGGGCCGCGAGCTCAGTCCCTGTCGGCCAGGATCGAGCCTGCGGCGTGCCGCAACTCCGGTCGCCGTCGGCTGCGCTGCCACGCCCAGGCGCCCGCCGCGACGATGAGCGCTCCGTACGCCAGGGGGAAGTACCGGTACGGCGACGGTTGGAAGGGAGACGCCGCGCTCACCAGCGGCGGCAACATCACCAGCACGCCCAAGATCGGGAGCAGGCCGTGCCAGAACCACGACATCACCGCTCGCTCGTGCCCCCAGTAGTAGATTGGAAGCGCCACGTTGATGCCGATGTACATCAAGACGAAGGGGATACCCGCTACCGTCGCGAGGTACCCGAACAAAGCGAATGGCCGGTTGTCGAAGATGCTCCATATGAGCACCACGACCAGCGCCGCCGACAGGTGCAGCGTGAGCGACGCCCACGGCGTCTGTCTCTTCCCGACCGGTGAGAACATCCTGGGCAGCAGCCCTTCCCGGGACGCACTGAACCACTGGCGGGCCTCGGTGTTGGTGGTGGCAACCGCCTCCGCTGCGGTACTGATCCAGGTCCCGAGGAAGATAATGAACGAGAGGATGCCGACGCCGAATGCCGCCGTGGTCACCGAGATGAATGGAAGGGAGGAGTGACGCATCGCCGCAGCAGAGTTGTGCAGGCCCACAGTCGTCGCCCATCCCATCAGCAAGATCAGGAGGACGTCGATCAGGAAGCTCATGTAGATCGCTCGCGGGATGGTGGTCCGGGGGCTCTTGGTGTCCTCGGCCAAGCCCTGCGCATTGCCGATGCCGGTGAAGATCCAGATGGCGATGGGGAAGCCGACGCCGATGCCGGCGAAGCCATTGCGGACATTTAGCGGATCGAATGCCGCGAAGCTCAGGTACCGAGCGTTCTCGACCAGCACCGCCACGGAGCCCACCAGGATCGCGAAGATCTGGACCGCGAGGAGCGCGACCAGCCATTGGGTGGAGATGCGGATACCGGCGATGACCATGTAGGCGATCAACAGGCAGCACACCACCGTCACTGCCTGCCAGGGCACGTGGACGCCAAGGTAGACCGTACCGATCTTGGACGCCCACCCCCCAACCACAGCCAGCAGCGAGGCGAGATAGGCAATGTATCCGGGGATGACGAGGACCGCGGTGATCATCGCGACTATGGGCCCGAAGGTCTTGCCGAGGTAGGAGATGTACGAGCCTGCGCTCGGGACGACCTTCACGAACTGGACGCTCGTGTTGCAATGGAACAGTATCGCTATGGCCACCACGACGAGCACGAACGTGCTGCCTGTTGAT
>JAJZWW010000469.1 GCA_021846485.1 Actinomycetes bacterium | reverse complement strand
CACCGCCGCTCGCACGGCTTCGCCGACGGCGACCAGCCAGGGCGCGCCCGCAGCCGGGGCCACCGTTGCAACGACCACGACATCGCAAACGTCAGGCGCGGCGACAGGTGGCTCGGGGACAGGTGGTTCAGGGACCGTTGGCTCGGGGACCGCCGGCGAGGGCCCACCGCCGATCCAGGTCGGCCCGGGCGGCACCACCACGCCGAGCACGCCGACGGCGGGGAGCGGCGGAACGGTGAGCGGCGGCACCCAGCCCTCGCCGGGGCTGTTAGACATCACCGGCCACATCGAAGCGGCCATCGACGACTGGTTCAGGAGCCTCGTCACCGACGCCCTGGACCCGGTCCTCACCCTGCTCGGCCACACCCTGCTCGCCACCCCGAACGTCACTGCCCAGAGCCGGGTCGGCCAGCTGTGGCGCATGACCGAAGGGACCGCCGACGCGTTCTTGGTGCTCTTCGTCTTGGCCGGCGGGGCGATCGTCATGGGCCACGAAACGTTCCAGACCCGCACGGCCCTTCGTGACGTCCTGCCGAGGATCGTCGTCGCCGCGGTGGCGGTGAACGCCAGCCTGGGACTGGCCGGGCTGGCCATCTCGACGGCCGACTCGCTGTCCGCGGCAGTTCTCGGCCAAGGCGTCGACGCGGCCAACGCCGCGGTGGTGCTGCGCCAGCTGGTCCTCGGCTCGCTCGCCTCGGGCGGGATCTTCGTCGTGCTGTTGGGCGGGGTGGTCGCCGTGCTCGCCGTCGTCCTTCTCGCCACCTACGTCGTGCGCCTCGCCTTGGTCATCCTGCTCGTGGTCGCCGCCCCGATCTGCCTCGTCTGCCACGCCCTCCCACAGACCGAGGGTCTGGCCAAGCTGTGGTGGCGGGCCTTCTCGGGCACGCTCGCCGTCCAGGTCGCCCAGTCGCTGGTCTTGATCACCGCGCTGCGGGTGTTCCTCGCCTCGGGCGGCCCGGCCAACCTGGGCATCGCCTCGACCGGCGGGGTCGTCGACCTGCTCGTCTCGGCATGTCTGTGCTGGGTGCTGGTCAAGATCCCCGGCTGGGTGAGCCGGGTCGTGTTCTCCGGATCCAAGGGCCGTGGCGGGATCGGCCGGGTCGTACGCGACGTGATCATCTACAAGGGCGCCAAGGCCCTCGCCGCCGGAGTCGGGCTGTGAGCCCCGCCACCGGACGCCGCCAACCCACCGAGGACACCGGCCGGGTCCGGATCCCCGCCGACGTCGACCGGCCCGACAAGCTGCTCGCGGGACTCACCGCCCGCCAGCTCGCCATCCTCGCCGTCGCCGCCATCGCCCTGTGGGCCGGCTACGCCGCCACCCGACACCTCGTCCCACCCGCCGCCTACGGCGCCGTCGCCATCCCCATAGGCGCCGTCGCAGCCCTCCTCGCCCTCGGGCGCATGGAAGGCGTGCCGGCCGACCGCTGGGTGATCGCGGCGTGGCGGCACCACCGCTCGCCCCGGCGCCTCGTCCCCGCACCCGACGGCATCCCAGCTCTCCCGAGCTTCCTCGCCAAGGCAGCCGGGCCCCACCCGCAGGCGCTGCCCGCACCGCTGCGCCTCCCCCTCGCCGGCATCGACCCCAGCGGCGTGGTGGACCTCGGGCCCGACGGCCTGGCCGTGATCTGCCGGGCGAGCGCGGTCACCTTCAGCCTCCGAACCCCGGCCGAGCAGGAGGCTCTGGTGACCGGGTTTGCCCGGTTCTTGAGCTCGCTCGCCGATCCCGTCCAGGTCCTCGTGCGGGCCGAGCGTCTCGACGTCGGCCCCGCCATCGACGCGCTCTTGGACGCCGCACCGGGTCTCCCCCACGTCGCACTGGAGCGGGCAGCACGCGACCACGCTGCGTTCCTCGCCGATCTCGCTGCCAGCCGCGCACTATTGCGCCGAGAGGTGCTCGTCGTGCTCCGCCAGCCGGCGGGCCAGGCCAGTGCCGAGGGAGATAGGTCCGGGCGTCTCCTACGCCGGGCCGCCGAGGCGGTCACCTCGCTCGGCGCGGCAGGGGTCAGCCTCTCGGTCCTCGACGGGGTGACCGCCAGCGGTGTCCTCGCCCGCAGCCTCGACCCGGCCGGCCCGCCCAGGCCCGGAGCGCTCGCGGGCTCGTCAGCCGGGATCGACGAGCCGGTCACCCTCGCACGCCGTGCCCCCACCACTGCGTCGTTCGGCGATCCGTCTCAGGAAGGAGCCACCCGATGACCAAGCTGCTCGCCCGCATCCCCCGCCCAGCGGCCAAGCCGGCGACGCCGTTCGGCCCCGACTCGGTCGAGGTCCACCCCCGGGCACTTCGGGTCGGGGAGGGCTGGTGCCGGAGCTTCGCCGTCACCGGCTACCCCCGCGAGGTCGGGCGGGGATGGCTGGAGCCGCTGTGCGCCCACCCCGGCCGACTCGACGTCGCCGTGCACATCGACCCGGTCCCGGCCGAGGTGGCCGCCGAGCGCCTCCGACGCCAGCTCGCCCGCCTGGAGTCGGGCCGGCGCGCGGATGCGGCCAAAGGGCGCCTCGCCGATCCCGACGTCGAGGTCGCCGCCGAAGACGCCCGGGAGCTCGCCGCAGGCCTCGCCCGAGGTGAGCAGAAGCTGTTCCGGGTCGGCCTCGTCCTCACCGTCCATGCCGCCGACGAGAAGACCCTGGAGGCAGAGTGCGCCCGGGTGCGAGCCCTGTGCGCGTCGATGCTCCTCGACGCCCGACCGGCTACCTGGCGGAGCTTGGCGGGCTGGGCGACCACCCTGCCGCTTGGGGTCGACGCCCTCGGCCAGCGCCGGGCGTTCGACACCGACGCGCTCGCCGCCAGCTTCCCCTTCGCCTCCGCCGAGCTGTCGGCCGCGACCGGCGTCCTCTACGGCACCACCGTCAGTGGCACCGGGCTCGTCTCTTGGGACCGCTTCGCCCAGGACAACCACAACTCGGTCATCCTGGCGCGCTCGGGCGCGGGCAAGTCGTATCTCGCCAAGCTCGAAGCGCTGCGCTCTCTCTACCA
>JAJZWW010000468.1 GCA_021846485.1 Actinomycetes bacterium | reverse complement strand
ACATGACGACCTCCTGGTTCGATGGATGTGCCACGACCCTGGCCTGTGCCCGATATGCACGCCCCGGCTCGAGGTCGTAGGACCACGGTACGAAACCCATCGCGTGTTGCCATCCACCACGACAGTGGATTTCACCCGCCGCGGCTCAACCGGTTCGGCCCATGGCGCGCGTGCGGGCGCCGGGAGGGAGCCGTCAAAGCCAAGAAGCCCCCAAAATTGATGATGAAGGGGCGGCGGCTTCCGATCACAATGGCCGACAAGGGTCGTGCTGTCTCGTCGGCGAGCTTGTCGGAAGATAGGAGCACGGATGACCAGTCCGAGAGATCGGCGGGAGGATGCTCAGCCGGGCGTGGCCGTCCTGTTCGATCGCCGGCTCCCGCCGGCGGCACCGCGAGAATTCACCGGCCAGTCCGGTGGCCAGGGTCCGCTCAGCTCGCCGATCCCGAGGCTGCGGGAGCGGGGGGCCGTGCTCGACGAGCTGGTGGCCAACTTCCGTGGGCTCAGCAGGGTCGGACCGGTCATCGTCGAGGGGGCGCCCGGACTGGGTAAGACCGCGCTGCTGAACGCGGCGTGCCACCTGGCCGAAGAGGAGGGTCTCGCCGTCCTCAGCGCCCGGGGGAGCGAGCTCGAAGCGGCCTTCTCGTTCGCGGCGGTTCGCCAGCTCTGCGAGCGCCTGTTCGCGCTGGTCGACCCCGAGCGGCTCCGGGAGTGCGCCGGGTCCGGAGTCCTCACCAGAGTCGGACCGGCCGGGGACGCCGAGCTGCCGGCGGCCTTCGACGACTTCCGCCGGGCTGTCTCCTGTCTGGCCGAGAGCCAGCCCCTCGTGGTCGCGATCGACGATCTCCACTGGTGCGACCGGGAGTCCGCGCTGTGGCTCGAGTACCTGTCGCGCCGCTTGGAGCACCGCAAGGTCTGGCTGATCGGCAGCAGGGTCGGGCGTTCGAGCACCGAGGCGAACGTCGCAATGGACCGGGTGGTGGCCGACCCGGCGACGCGGACCTTCGTGCTCGAGCCGCTCTCGACCGCCTCGGTCGCCGACCTGGTGGCCGAGCAGTTCGCCGAGCCGGGGCTCGAAGAGCTGGCCGCGGCGTGCCACCGGGCCACCGGGGGGAACCCGTTCCTGCTGTTCTCGCTGCTCAGCTGGGTGCGCGGCGCCGCCTACCGTGACGCCGGCGAAGGCGCGGCTGCGGTGGATCGTGCCGTGCCCGCTCGGGTCGTCCGCGCACTGTCCCAGCGCACCCGTAGCCTGCCCGACGGCGCCGTGGAGCTGCTCCAGGCGGCAGCGGTGCTCGGGGGCAGATCGGGGATCCGCGAGGCCGCCCAGCTGGCCGGCGTGGATCTGGGGCGGGCCAAGGTGGCCGCCGATGCTCTGGCCGAGGCGAACGTGCTCGCGCGCGACGATGCCCTGCGGTTCGTCCACCCCCTCGAGCGCAGCGCGGTCTATGGCGACCTGGGGCCGGCCAGCCGGGCCACCCTCCACGCCAACGCGGCGCGGCTGCTTGACGACCATGGCGCGCCGGCCGAGCTGGTGGCCGAGCATCTGCTCCTGAGCGAGCCGGCGGCCGAGGCGTGGCGGGCCAAGCGCCTGGTCCAGGTGGCCGAGCGCGCCGTCCAGCGCGGGGAGACCGACCAGGCCCGCGCTCTGCTCATGCGGGCACTGGCCGAGTCGTCGGAGCCCGAGCTCCGTGGCTCGATCCTGGTCACCCTGGCCTCCCTCGACGCGGCGGCCGGGTCACACGAGGCGCTGGCCCGGTTGCAGGAGGCCGGCAAGACCGGCGTCGAGCCGACCTGCTACGCCCGCGCGGCGATCGAGACCCTGAGACGCCTCCCCGACGTGGCGCACCGATCCGAGGCGCTTGCCGTCCTGCGCGACGCCGCCTCCAGGCTGACCGAGGGTGCCGAGGCCGAGCTCCGCCTCCGGCTGGGGGTCACCGTCGCCCACCTGGACCCGACGCTCCACGGCGCCGCCTCGGTTGCGCCATCCCTCGAGCAGGCCCTGTCGGGACGGTTGGTTGGGCGCAGCCTCGAGGAGCGTCTGGCCCTCGGCTACCTCTGCTCGCACTGGGTGCTGGCGCCCGATCGGCTGCAGGCGCCGCAGCTCGCTGCGACCGCTCTGGCGACCGTCAGGACCGAAGACCTCGGCCAGGCCGACGACGTGGTCGTCGATGCAGCGGTGCGCGCGCTGCACGCCGCTGCGGCGGCCGGGAGCCTCGAGGAGGCCGAGGCCCTCGCCCGCAGCGGCCAGGACGCAGCCCGACGCCTCGGGCGTAGCGGCGCCGAGGCCGCGTTCGCGGGCGTCCTCGTGCTCTGCCTGGTCCAGACGGGCAAGCTGCTTGAAGCCGCGGCGGTGCTCCACGAGGTGGCTGAGACGCCCGGGCCGGCTTTGGGCGGGCTGCGGCCCGACATCCTGGCGGCCAGAGTCGCCCTCGAACTGGGCCAGACTGCCCGGGCCGCCGAGATCCTCGACGACGACGCCCGGGCCGAACGCCAGCCGGGCTCGCTGGCCGAGCTGTGGGCCATGGAGCTTCACGGGGAGGTCCAGTACCTGCAGGGCGCGGTCGAGGCGGCGCTCGGGGACTTCCGCCTGGCCGGCCAGGCAGCCGAGGAGTGGGGGGTCCGGAACCCCGCAGTCACCACATGGCGGGCCGGCGCCGCCCTGGCCTGCTCCGACCTCGGTGCCTACCGGAAGTCCCATGAGCTGGCCAGCGAGAACCTGAGCCTCGCCCGGAGCTTCGGGGAGCCACTGGCCGTCGGGGAGGCCTTGCGGGTCATGGCCGAGGTGGTCGAGCCGGTCGAGCGGCTGGCCCTGCTGGACGAGGCGGTCACCCTCTTGAAGCCGGCCGGGCCGTCGCTCGGGCTGGCCCGGGCGACGCTCGAGCTCGGTCGGACCCTGCGGCTGGCCGAGCGCCACATCGCCGCGCGCAGCGTCTTGCGCCAGGCGGCCGACCTCGCGGTCCGCTGCGGCGCCTCCCGGCTGATCGA
>JAJZWW010000467.1 GCA_021846485.1 Actinomycetes bacterium | reverse complement strand
GTCCCCGGCAACAGCAGCGGTTGGCCGATCCCGGAGAAGGCAGGGTGGTCCGCCATCATCTCCGCCGGGTAGGCCCGGCAGGCGTTGTGCCGGTGGACGAACGCGACCTTCCCGTCGACCTCCTCTTCGTAGATGGAGTTGTGGGGCGAGTCGACGACCAGCCGGGTCGACGACCCGAGCGTGTCGCGCGCGGTGTCCCGGAGCGCGGCGTACGTCGCCATGCGGTAGGCAAAGCCGTAGTTCATGGCCAACCGGGTGGCGAGCAGCGCCCGACGCCCATCCTGGTCGGTGGTCGGGATCGACGGGTAGCCCTGCGCGAAGCAGGTGACCAGACGGCGTTTCACGTCACCGATCGACCGTGCGGTCGCGAGGTGACTGAGCGGGCGCTGGACCGACATCTCGGCCCGCAGGAGGCGTGAGGCGCTCTTGCGACGAGCGTAGAGGGCCCCGAGCTGCCCGGTGAGCACGCCGCCGCCGTTGTGGAACTGGATCGTCACCTGCCCTTCGTGGACCCCGAGGCGTCGGGCGGCGTCGGGGTCGAGGATCTCTTCCACCTGCTGCATCTCGAGGAAGTGGGTGCTCGGGCCGATGGATCCGAACCGCAGCCGGCTCATCTGGACCACCAGCCACGGCAGGTCCCGCCTGGCCTGGGCGGCCCCGCCCAGCTCCTCGATGGGGATCCGGCCCCGCTCCTCGATGCGGTCGAGGTCCGCCTGCTCGAGGTCGTAGCGCTCGGCGGCGAAGTCCGCCCCCTCGACCGCGGCCCGCAGGACCTCGTGGCTCTCGAGGTCACGCCGCCAGCTGGGTGGGTTGGGGAAGCGCTCGATCACCTTGCGGTAGAAGTCGGTGACGGCGCGTTCGGGCGGGCGGGTGACGTCGAGGGTGAGCAGGGCCATCCCGCAGTTGAGCGCGGCGTCGGTCAACGTCGGGCGGATGGCGTCCCTGGTGGCGACGGCGATGCTGGAGGGCATCTCGGACTTGGACTTGTGGCAGAAGTCCGGGAGGACCACCGGCGTGGCGGCCAGGTCGATGGCCTCGGTCCCGACGCCGAGCGTCTGGATCAGGGCTTCGTCCGCCGGAGCGCTCTCGCTGTCGAAGACCCGGAGCTCCCTACCGTCGTGCCGGCGCGTGGGGTCCCGCCCCAGGATCCGGACGTCAAGGTCGTGCAGTTCCACGTGTGCTCCCTGTGCTTGTCGTGTGCGGCCGCTGTGCACCGAGATCCTCGAGTGCCTGACAGACCCGGTCCACCTCGTGGTCGGACAGGCTTGGGTACAGCGGAAGCGAGACCAGGCCCGGGAACACGAGATCCGCGGTCTTCAGGTTCGAGCAGGCCTCGGGCCCGAGCAGCCGGCGGAAGACCGCGTGGTGGTGAACCGGGATGAAGTGCACCGACGTCGCGATCCCTGCGCTGGCGAGGTACCTGATGGTCTCGTCCCTCGAGACCCCGAGCTCTGGGTGGATGCGGATGACGTAGAGGTGCCAGGCGTGGACCGCCCGCAAAGGGCGGGGCGGCAGCTCGATCCCGGGGATCCGGGCCAAAGCGGTGTCGTAGCGGGCCGCGATCTCGGCCCGGCGGGCCTGCCAGGCGCTGAGCTCGCGGAGCTGTGCCCGGCCGATCGCGGCCTGCAGGTCGGTGAAGTTGGCCTTGAGGCCGAGCTCGTGCACCCCGTAGCGCCAGCCTTCGGCGACGTCGTAGCGGCGCCAGGCGTCGGAGCTCATCCCGTGCAGGCGCAGCCGTTGCAGCCGAGCCACGAGGTCCGGGTCGGTGCTCGTGACGGCGCCACCTTCACCGATGGGGAGGTTCTTGGTCGCGTAGAAGCTGAAGCACGCAGCCCGTGACGCACTGCCGATCGCGGCTCCGCCGATCGCGGCCCCCAGGCCGTGGGCGGCGTCTTCGACCACGCGCTCGGTGCTGATCCCGGCGGCCGCGGCCAGCTGGCCGGTGTCGAGGGGGTACCCGGCCATGTGCTGCACCACCATCGCCGCCGCGCCGCCTCGGGCCGCCCGGGCGATGCCCTCGGGGGAGACCCCCAGGGTCTGCTCGTCCGCATCGACGAGGACCGGCAACAGGCCGGCGTGGACGATGGCTTCGACCGCGCCGCAGAAGGTCAGGGTGGGGGTGAGCACCGGGGATCCCGCCGGGAGGCCCAGCGCCATGAGCGACATCTGGATGGCGGCCGTGCAGGAGCTGACCGCGACGGCGTGGGCAGCCCCGAGCCACGAGGCGAGCTCCGCTTCGAAGGCGAGGGACTCGCGACCCATGGTCACCCACCCGTCACGCAGGACCCGGACCGCCGCCTGCTGGGCCTCCGGGGTGATGACGGTGCGGCAGAACGCCACTGCCCGGTGCGCGTCGGGCTGCGATCGCAACGCCATCGTGGCCTCAGCTGACCCGCTCGGCCAGCTGGACCGGTACGACCGGTCGGTGGTCCAGCAGCGACTGATAGGTAGCATCGAGCACCTCGCCCAGCGCCGCGGGCGTCGTCTCTCGGCCGAGGGCCGCCCGGGCGGCCGCGCCCAGGCACGCCGCGGTGCCCGGGTCGTCGACGAGGTAGCTGATGGCGTGGCTCAGCAGATCCACCCGTGCCGGCGGCACGAGCACGCCGGTGACCCCGGGCACGACGATGCTCGGGACGGAGTTGACCGCGGTGGCGACGACCGGCCGGGCGGCCGCCATGGCCTCGATGATGGCGCACGGGAGCCCCTCGTAGCGGCTGGCCATCGCGAAGACGTCCAAGCCGGGCAGCAGGCGGCCCACGTCGGGCCGGTCGCCGAGGAGCGCGAAGCGCCCGGCCAGCCCTCTCTTCGCGACGAGGCGTTCGACCTTCGAGCGCAGCGGCCCGTCTCCGATCCAGACCGCGAACAGATCGGGCCGCTCCAGACGGGCGACGGCCTCGACGAAGTGCTCCGGCGCCTTCTGGTAGTCGAGCCGGCCGACCGTCCCGACCACGTGCATGCCGAGCGGGACGCCCAGCAGCCGGCGGGCTTCTG
>JAJZWW010000466.1 GCA_021846485.1 Actinomycetes bacterium | reverse complement strand
CTCACCGCACCACTGAACTGACCAACACGCCCGGCAGCCTCGATCCCCCGCGGCTGGAGGACACCTGGTGGAGGCCGGGTTCACCGAACACGTACGGTCGGACTCGAAATACGGCCTGTGCGCCGCCAGCAGTTCCACCCTGGAGTTGATCTCTGCTGCCAGCCCGGCCCAGCCGGCCACCATGGCCATGAGGCCGATCCCGCCGTGCGCGGTCGCCCTGGTCCGCTCCGCCAGCTCGTAGGCGGGACGGGACCGGCCGAGCAGCGGGCCGTCACCATTGGGCTCCACAGCTGCGGCCAGGCGACGCTTGACCGCGGCCGCCTGGCGGGCGAGGACCGCCCGGCGTCGCCGCTCTTGCTCACCTCGGCGCCCCGACTCCCGCCGCTTCGCCGCCCGGTCCGTCTTCGACGTGCTACCATTCATCGAGAAAAGCTCCTCTCGGGTCGGGAACGTTGTTGTGTAACGCCTCGAATTCTTCCACACCCGGAGGGCTTTTCCGCGGACCCCCGACGCTGCGCCACTTTCACTGCGATCGGCTTGTTGTTCCCAAGGACGAGGACACCTGCGCCAAGAAAAGCGCTCCGCGTCGCCCCGAAAGTCGGACTGGTCGGCGCCGGCGGCGCGCGACACGACATGTCCGGTCTCCCACGCCCACCGAGCGGAGCGGCACCTGCGAGCATCGCCCAACCCCCGTCGTGTCACGATAGCGTCACGATAGGAAGCCGGACCCCTGAGCATCCCTCCGCCGGCCAGTGGGCAGACGACGCCGGGTGCCGCTCGCCACCACCCACGGGCCGTCAGCTCACCCCAAACCAGCCCGCACACCCTGGCCCACTCGCTCAAAACCCAACCCGGACAAGGCTCTCCGCCCATCCCACCCACGAGAGCGCTTGTTCCAGGGCTAGCGGCCATGGACGTGCACTCTGGCGAGGTGCTCGGTACCGACATCGCCCGCAACGACTCGACCGCCTTTACCGACTTCTTGAGCGACATCGACCGCAACGTCGACCCCTGCTTGGACATCCATCTCGTGATGGACAACGGCTCGTCCCACACCTCGAAGAACACCAAGGCCTGGCTGGCAGCCCATTCTCGCTTCGTCGCGCAGTACACGCCCAAGCACGCCAGCTGGGTCAACATGGTATCGGTTTACCGGTTCTCGCCTGGCCACCCGGCTACGATGAAACCGCAGACGAGGGCTGGTACTGTAAACCCTTATTGACCGAGGTCCGAAGGACCGAGCCCTCCCCCGAGGGCCGGCTGAGCGAGCTGTTCTTCTCCATCGTCACCCGTAAGGTCCTCGAGCGAGGCAACTTCATCTCGCGCGACGATCTCGTCTTCAAGCCGATGCGGTTCATCATCACCTACAGCGAGACGGCGAAGCCCTTCGCCGGCCAGCCGCTCGAGGCTCGAGGCGGCTGTCTGAACGCGCGCTGGATCGCTGGATCTGCGCGCGGCAGCACTAGCATGCCTGGATGCACTGCGTAGGTACGACGGCCGGGGGGATGGCTCCGGCGGGTGGTCGGTGATCCCCGACCCGGTGGCGGCGGGGCAGGTCGAGCCGCCACTGGCGGGGGAGGGGCCCCTGCCGGCCCACCTCCTCCCCGACACCGCCGAGGTCGGGCCCGACGGTCGGCTGTCCATCGGGGGCGTCGATGTCGTCGAGCTCGCCGGTGAGCTCGGCACGCCGGTCTTCGTGTACGACGAGACCCACCTGCGGTCCCGCTGCCGGGAGGCGGTCGCCGCTTGGGGGGAGGGGGCGGCTTACGCGTCGAAGGCCTTCTGGTGCCGGGCGATGGCCCGGCTGGTCGCCGAGGAGGGTATGTCTGTCGACGTGTCCACGGGGGGGGAGATGCACATCGCCCTGGCCGGTGGGGTGCCTCCCCGGCGGCTCGTGCTCCACGGCAACAACAAGTCCGACGCCGAGCTGGCCGCCGCCCTGTCCGCCGGCGTCGGACGCATCGTGGTCGACTCCTTCGACGAGCTCGACCGCCTCGAGCGCCTCGTCCCCCACGCGGGCGGCGGCACCCGCCCGGCGGTATGGCTCCGGGTGACCCCCGGGGTGGAGGCGCACACCCACGAGTACGTGCGCACCGGCCAGGAGGACTCCAAGTTCGGCTTCGGCCTGGCGTCGGGGGCGGCGGGAGCCGCGGTCGCGCGCGTCCGCTCACCGGGTTCGGCACTCGAGCTGTGCGGGCTGCACGTCCACATCGGCTCGCAGATATTCGCCCTCGAGTCCTTCGCCCACGCCCTCGGCGCGCTGGCCGAGCTCGCGGTACCGCTCGACCTGCCGGAGCTGAGCGTCGGCGGCGGCCTCGGGGTGGGCTACGTCGAGGGCGAGCCCACCCCGTCCATGGCGGACTGGGCGTCCACGGTGCGGGCGGCCGCGCGCGCCGCGGGCTGGCCCGAGGGCGTCCGGCTGTCCGCCGAACCGGGCCGGGCGGTGGCTGCCGCCGCGGCGGTCACCTGCTACAGCGTAGGCACCATCAAAGACCTGCCCGGCATCCGGACCTACGTGAGCGTCGACGGGGGCATGAGCGACAATCCCCGCCCGGTGCTCTACGGCTCGGGTTACGAGACCTTCCTGCCCCGGGCCACCGACGCATCCCGGCCGTGGAGGATCACCCTCGTGGGCAAGCACTGCGAGTCCGGGGACGTGCTCGTGCGCGACGGCCAGCTGCCCGAGGGGGTATCGGTAGGCGACGTCGTAGCCACCCCGGTGACCGGCGCCTATGGGCACTCGATGGCCTCGACCTACAACAAGGTGCCCCGCCCGCCGGTCGTGTTCTCCTCGGGTGGGTCCGCCAGGACCGTCGTTCGCCGCGAGACCTATGACGACCTGCTGGCCCTCGACACCTGACGGGGGAGCGCGGCGACGGAGCACGGCAGCGAGGCGCGGTTGCGGTCCCTGCCGCCGATGGGCGCGGGGCGCAGCCCCGCCGGGGGGCGCTGACCGAGCGCCACCCCTCCCCGCCGGGGCGGACCGGCCTGCG
>JAJZWW010000465.1 GCA_021846485.1 Actinomycetes bacterium | reverse complement strand
TTCGGCGCCCGATCGCAGCGGCAGCCCGCAGTTGTCCATGTTGACCGCGAACGGTCCGTCCGGATCGCCGGCAAGGACCAAGCCGAGTGGGGTGGGTCGCTGCACGTGCAGCCACATGCTCTCCGCCACGGATTCGACCAGATCGGCGAAACGTTCGTCAGTCTGGTAGCGATCCAGAAGGGCGCGATAGTCGCTGTCGGGCGCCGGCCGGAGCCGGGACTGTAGGCCGTAGCCGATCAGCTGGGCGGCCTTGGCCGCGTCGCCGTTGGTCATGGGCGTCCTATCAGCGACGCCCCCAAGGGGATCCCTGCGGGCAGGCCCGGGCCTGGTGCGTCTCCGGCGTTGCCCTCCTGATCTGCTCCATCGGACTGAGCGGCCCGGTTGAGGGTGGCGAGGTCACGGGCGTCGAAGCCGGCAGTGGTGCCGACCAACAGATCAGCGCCGGCATAGCGGGCATCGGCGAGGGAGGTACCGTCGTCGAGCGCGGCGAGAGGGGCAATGACATCAGCCAGCATCGTTGACGGTGTGCCGCCTTCCTCAGCGTCGCCGGCATCGGCGTCGGCAACAAAGGTCCACAAGCTGGCGCCCCAGACGACGTCGCACAATAACCCCGGATCGGCGACCTCCCCGGCCCGGGAGCGGGCCACGGCAAGCAGCTCGGAGAGCCGCTTGGGTGCGGCCAGGGCGGCGCCCAGACACTCGCCGGCCGCTGCGGCGATGTCGTCTGGGATCGCATCACCGTCGGGTTCACCGAGCTCATCTTCTTCAGCGACGGGGTCAGGCCGATCCGGGACGGGTGCGAACCGCAGGAGTGCTTTGACGAGACCATCGAGGCACCACTGGGGCTCCACGACCGGGGCGAAGATGGCGGTGACGAGGTCAGCGGTCACCTCGGCGGTGACCGCCTCGGGTGCGGTAAGGGACGGGGCGAGCAGCTGACCGACCAGGTCCAAGGCGATCGAGACCGGTCGAGCGTTGAAGCGCTGCGCCTGCTGGGCTGCCAGGAACACGGGAATGGCCTGCTGGAGGTGGCGTTCGAGACGGGCCCACACCGCCCACGATCGGTGCACCTCCTCGAGGATCTTGCGGCATGCTGCAGTTGCGTCAGGGTCGAGGCCGGACCGTTCGGCCAGCTCCGACAGCTGGCGGTCCCGTTCCAGCTGGGCGCGCACCTGGGCGGTCTGCTCGGCCAGCCACGCCGGCATCTGGCCGGCCCAGTCGACGCTGCGCACGTCGCGGCGGGTGTCGGCGAGCCGCTCGCGCAGCGTGGCCGCCAGTCCCTGGGCGGTACGGGTGGCCTCCCGGGCGGAGCGCAGCGCCTTGTCGAACTCGCCAGCGGTCATCTGGATCTCGACCAGGAGCTTCAGGGCCATCGCCTGATCACCGAGATCGGTGTTCAGGGCCCTCAGATACAGCAGGATTGCCTGGTCGGTAGCGACGATGGCGGTTCCCTCGTCGCCCTCTACGAGGCGCAGCAGCCGAAACCGGTATGGCCGGGACTCCGCCCACTCGTCGCCGTTGCCAGCGAGGTCGACCCAGGTGGCCTCGTGCGGGTTGCCGTCGTTGAGCAGCGTGTTCAGGGTCGTGGTCGCCACTTGCTGCCATGGTCGGGTCGGATCGTCGGGGGCCATGCGCTGCGCCACCCCCCGGAGATGGTCGGTGAGCCGCTCCGGGCTGACTGAGCCCACCAGTGACGCCTGGGCGACGACGATCTGATCGATCGCCCGTAGGGCCAACTGCCCCAGGTCGTAACGGCTGTGGTCAAACCCGGCGCGGGGTGCCGCCCGTTTGGTCAGCTCGAACACCGGGCTGAGCAGCTGCAGCGCCTGCCAACGGCCGTACAGCTCCTCGACGCGCTCGCTCACCGCCTTCCTCCCGATCGCATGACACCATTGTGCGCTATGCCTGTGACCGTCTTGGGTTCCGAACCCCATCGTCGGTGCGCGCGACGACATAGAGGGGCCATGCAACCCGACGGTCGTTGCCCTGCCCGAAGCCCAACGACCGGGGCAACGACGCACCAGGCTCAGGGGAGCTGCTCACGGGTACGTACTCCACAGGCCGACCGCGCCGATGGCGCAGGTGGCGATCCAGAGCAGTCGCTGGAGCCCGATCGTGAGCGCTCCGGCAACAAGACCGAGGAGCCCCAGGGCAGCTGCTGACCAGGTCGCGGCCTTGCCGACGCCGCTCTTGTCTTGGTTTGCCATCTTCATCACCTCCTTCCTGGTTCGGTGCGCTTGCCACCAACGGGGCGGACGGCGCATGCCCAGCGTACGAGGCGGTTCTGCTCTCCCACCACCATCTCAACCGGGGGTTGTAACCTTGGGATGTGCCGCGCCCTGCTACCCCCTCCCGTGCCACGAAGGCCCTGGTAGCGGAGCTGCGCGCCCAGGGGGTGCCCTGCTCGCCTCGCCGGTTGGAGGACTGGAGGCGGGTGGGGCTCGTGCCCCGGGGTCATCGGCGCTCGCTCGGGCGCGGCCGAGGCACCGAGGTCGTCTACCCCGACGACATGGCCGAGCGCTGTTGTCAGGTGGCGACGCGCATGCGGCGGGGCCAGCCGTGGCAGATGGTCGCCTTCTCGCTGTTCGCCGGCGGCGTCGAGCTTCCCGAGGAGACGATCCGCGCCGCCTACCGGTGGGCGCTCACCATCGAGGTGCCCGCGGACAGCGACGAGCTGGATGTGGCCGAGCGCGGCGTTGACCAGCTGCTCTCGACGGTGGCCGGCCGCCGGCTCGAGGGGTTGGTTGCCGCCCAGGTGAAGCGCTCCGGGGTCGCCCAGGGAGAGCCGCCAAGTGCGGTGGCTCGCGGCGTGCTCACGAACCTGTTCCTCGTCCAGCTCGGGGGCGAGGTCGCCGACGACCAGGCGATGATCGAGCTGCTGGCCGGCATCCACCTGCCCATCGCCGAGCTGCCGCCTGACGAGCGAGTTCAGGCGGCTCGCTTCATGGATGCCGTATTCAGTGCCTTCTCTTTCGACGAGCTGGCCGGTGTCGCCGAGCACGCACCGGTCGACGAGCT
>JAJZWW010000464.1 GCA_021846485.1 Actinomycetes bacterium | reverse complement strand
CCCGCTCCCGCTGCGACCAAGAGAACCTGATCGCCCAACTCAAAGGCCAGGTGCGGGCCCTCCACGCCCCGGTCAACACCCTGGTGGCGAACTGGGCCTACATGGTCATGGCCGCGCTCGCCTGCCGTGTCAGTAGACGAACCCTGCGTGGGCCTGTGACGAGGATCGGTGCAGGATCCTGAACCCGGGGCGGTTTGGTTGACCCTCGGGGATGGCCTTGAGCCCGACGTCGGAGCAGTTCACGGCGATGTGAGGTCCAAGAAACGATCGCTTGTGAGACGGCCAGCCGGGTTCACACGCAGCTGTCGTCGGTGCGAGCGTGTCTGTCGCTTCACTCGCGGACCGCTATCCGGCGACGCTACCGAGATCCGCCGGGCGCAGCGCGTCCAACAGGGTCTCGGCCGCTTGCCGGGCGTGACTGCCGGCGTCGGGGGAACCTTCGATCGCGGCGACGACGGTGGCGCCCTCGACCAGGACCAGCAGCTGCCGGGCCAGGCCGGCGGGATCGTCGGCTCCCATGGCGGCAAGCTCGGCACCGAAGAGGCGCTCGTATCGCTCCAGGTGCCGCCGGGCAATCATGGGGATGTCCCCGGGGTCGCCGCGGGTGTCGGTTGCGCCGTTCACGATGGCACAGCCCCGGAAGCCGCTCTGGCCGTACCAGGCACAGATGGCGTCGAACACGGCCAGGATCCGCGCCCGAGGACTGTCCCCCTCGACGTGCTCGACGCTTCTCGCCAGCCAGGCATGCACTCGGTCACTGCGGGTGGCCAGCACCTCGGCCGCAAGCCGGTCCTTGGACCCGAAGTGCCGGTAGAGGCTGAGCTTGGATACCCCTGCCGACCGGGCGATCTCGTCGACTCCGACCGCATGGACCCCTCGGGCATAGAACAGGTCGGTGGCTGCTGCAAGCACCTTGGCCCGCGTCGCGGCGGGATCGAGCGGGGTACCTGGCGCAACGGGCATAGCGGCTCCTACGGACTGCTCGGCTTCGCCATAGCAGCCAAGATAGCACCGATCGGTTGCATTCGATGACACCGACCGGTACCATCTCTGGTCATGTCCGTCGCCTCCCACGAGAGCACCTCCCCTGACACCGCCTGCGAGCGCCGCCTGGCGCTCGCCCATCGTCCCGCTCCCGTCGTCCGACTGTGGCTGGTGGTGTTGTGCGGCTACCTGGCCCTCGGAGCGACTCTGCAGGTGCTGCCCGGGTTCCTTGCACACCGCTTTGCCGCCGGACCGGTGCTGATCGGCCTGGTCATAAGCGTCGCCTGGCTCGCGGCCGCCGCGCTGCGGCCGGTGGCCGGGCGGGCCGCGGATGCCGGCCGGGCCCGGGCGAGCCTGCTCGCAGCCGGGGCCTTCGGGATCCTGGGCGGTCTCGGCAGCCTCTGGTCGCCGAGCCTCCCCGTGCTGATCGGCGCCCGGCTCGCACTCGGCGCTGGCGAAGGCGCCCTGTTCGTGGCGGCGGTGTCCTGGGTTCTGCGCTTGGCGAGACCCGAGCGACGCGGCGGCATCGCCGGCTGGTTCGGCCTATCGATGTGGGGTGGGCTCGCTCTCGGACCCGTGGCGGCGGTCGGCCTTGAGCACCTGGGCGGGATCGATGCGGTGTGGGCCGCGGTGATCGGTCTCCCCGGGATCGGCCTCGCCCTCAGCCTGACCACCCGCCCGTCGGCCGCGTCGTCTGCGCCGGCAAGTGGCTCTCGCCGTCTGCTGCCCCGCTCCGCCCGCCTACCCGGGGTGGTCCTCGGTCTGGCCAGCTACGGGTACGGGACCATCGCCGCCTTGGTGCTGCTCCGCCTCGACCACGGCCGCCTCGGCGGCCAGAGTGCAGCCCTTCCGATCTTCGCCGTCGCGTTCTTGGTCACCCGGGCTGCTGGTAGCCCGCTCGTCAACCGGCTCGGCGGCGCGCCGGTCGCCGTCGCCAGCTCGCTTACGGAGGCGATCGGCCTCACCCTGGTCGGCGTCGCCTCCAGCCTGGGCGCCGCAGTCGCCGGGATCGTCGTCTGCGGCGCTGGTGTCGCGCTCATCTACCCCGCGATGGTGGCGATCACCGTCGAACGGACCCCTCCCGGCGAGCACGGCGCAGCCGTCGGGGTGATGACCTCCTTCTGGGATCTCGCCATCGTGATCGCCGGCCCCACCGGGGGACTCGTCGCTCACATCGCTGGCTATCCAGCCGCCTTCGCCCTCGCCGGGGGGATCTCGCTCACCTCGGGCGTCCTCACCGCCACCGTGCTCCGCCGGCCTCCGATACCAGCTGTCCCCGAGGGGACGTAGAACCACCCTGCCCTTGGCCAAGCTCTCCCGGAGCTGTCCTCAGCTGCAAGGTAGGGGTTGCGTGGCGTGGCTCGAGCTAGCACATCGTCGGGGACGTCCTTGTGCTGAGCTGGCCGGCCCTGACGATGTGTTGGGTGACTTCCGGACAACCCAGGTGACCCTCGTCGTGGACACCTCGACGGCGCGCTCATCGACGCGGCGGCCCGTCACAGCGCGCTGCGGCGAGGGCCGCAGCTCCAGGCCCGAAGCGATCTTCCGTCAGCTGCTCGTGCAATCGGCTGGCAAGTGGCGGTGGCCGCTCAAATCGAAGGATCGGTCGTCCTCGCCATCATGAGCAGTCTTGTCCGTCAGTCCAGTGCCCTGTCCGGCCGGCCCGGCGGTATAAGGCGGTCCCGTCGCCCGAACATGACAACGTTTGGGGACAGTGACCTCGATCAGCGAGCCGAGGCGGGGTCGGTCGGGCGGTTCTCCCCCCTCTACCACGGTAAAATGGCCAGATGGTCATCGAGCACGCGGTCCTTGAGGTGATACCAGGCCAGGAGGCCGCATTCGAAGAGGCGTTCGCCAAGGCGAAGACTATTATCTCGGCGTCGGGCGGGTTCCGGTCCCTGCGCCTCTCCCGGTGCCTCGAGGAACCGAGCCAGTATCTGCTGCTCGTGGAATGGGAGCAATTCGAAGATCACACCATCGGATTCCGTGGTTCGACCGCTTACCAGGAGTGGCGGAGCCTCCTGCACCACTTCTACGACCCGTTTCCAG
>JAJZWW010000463.1 GCA_021846485.1 Actinomycetes bacterium | reverse complement strand
GGGTCACCGGACGAACGCAGTTGCCGGCGAGCGCCGCGCGACGTCGACTCGCCTGCCGGTGCCGGCCTCGAACAGGTGGACCGCCCCTGACGGCGCCGTGAGCACCAGCTGCTCGCCGCGTGCCACCTCCAAGGCCGCATCGAGACGCGCCACCAGGCGGCCGGCCGCCTGCTCGGAGAGCGCCACTTCGGCGTGGAGCTGCGCGTGGCTCCCGAGCTGCTCGAGCAGCTCCACCTGGCAGGTCACCTCGACGTCGGCCCCCGTGTGGGAAAGACCCAGTTGCTCGGGGCGGATCCCGACGGTGACCGACGGACCCAGCTCCTCGAGCACGGGGAGGAACGAGCGCGGCAAGCGCAGAGCCCGCTCGCCGAGCCACACCGACTCCCCGTCGTCGTCCCAGCCCGCCGTCCACAGGTTCATCCCCGGCGAGCCGATGAACCCGGCGACGAACGCGTCGGCGGGCTGTCCGTAGACCTCGCCAGGCGTGCCGCACTGGCGGATCTTCCCGCCGTCCATGACCACTACCCGGTCCGCCAGGGTGAGCGCCTCGTTCTGGTCGTGGGTGACGTACACCGTCGTGATCCCAAGCTGGGCGTGGAGGCGGGCCAGCTCGATCCGCATCTGCTCGCGCAGGTTGGCGTCGAGGTTCGACAGCGGCTCGTCCATCAAGAACACCGACGGGCGGCGCATGAGCGCCCGACCCAGCGCCACCCGCTGGCGCTGCCCGCCAGACAGCTCCTTGGGGCGTCGGCCAAGGTAGGGGTCCAGGCCGAGCAGGCCGGCGATCTCAGCCACCCGGCGTCGGATCTCATCCTTGGGTGCTCTCGCCGCCTTCAGCCCAAACACCAGGTTCTGCTCGACGGTCATGTGCGGATAGAGGGCGTAGTTCTGGAACACCATCCCGACGTTCCGTCGATCAGGGGGGTCGCCGTTCACGAGCCGGTCGCCGAACCAGAGCTCACCGGCGGTCAGCGCCTCCAGGCCGGCGATCATCCGCAGCGCTGTCGTCTTCCCGCAACCCGACGGTCCCAGCAACACGACGAGCTCACCCTCGTCTATGGTGAGATCAACCCCGTCGACGGCCGGCGCTTGGCCCTTCCCGTACTGCTTGTAGGCGTCCTTCAACTCCACGCGTGCCATGCCACTCCTACGCTTCGATCTCGATTTGCCGGCGGCCTGCCGGAGGTGGACCCGGCACCGACACTGGCCACGCAAGGCACGATACGAAGCGCAGGTAACCCGACCGTGAAGCGCAGCCATCCCTGAGGTGAACTTGTCGTGAAAGCGCGTTCAGCCGATCTGCAGGTCCCCGCCGAGCGGGCCGCGGCGCAGCAGCTCCACCGGCAACGCGAGCTCCCCCGCCAGCAGCCGGCCGGTGGCCCCGGTGGCGATCACATGGTGCCGGGCGAGCAGACCCTGGTTGTCGCGGGCCCATTCCAGCAGGTCAGACATGCAGTTGTCGTGGGCCACCATCGCGATGCGGCGTCGCCGAGCGCGGCAACCACGACCGGCGGCCAGCCGTCGCGAGGCCCTTCTCAGTGCCGTCTTACCCGGCCCGGTGTGCTGGCTGCGCGCCGGTGACGGTCATGCTGTGTCGTCCGGCCTCCCCGCGCCGGGCCGCGTCGGTCGGCGGGCGGGTGCCTGCCTCCTCGCCACGGCAGGCGCATGCGGACCCCTGCGGGCGGCGGCTGGGGTTGGGATCGGCGGGCGGGGATGAGGCGCTTGCGAGCCCTCCCCCGGTCCCCCGGGGGCGACGGCGACGGTGTCGAACACATACCCAACGCCCCGCACCGTTCGGATGTAGCGCGGCCGATGTGGATCGGGTTCGATCCGCCGCCGGAGACGCTGGACGTGCACGTCGAGCGACTTGGTGGGTGCCTCGTGCTGCCCCCACACCCGGTCGACCAGCTCCCGGCGGGCGACGACCCGGCCTGCAGCTCCCACCAGCACCACCAGGAGGTCGAGCTCCTTGGGCGCCATGGTGATCACGCGGTCGCCGACGAAGACCAGGCGGGCGTCGAGGTCGACCACGACGTCTCGGGCGCAGAGCGTGGCGCGCCTGTCGTCGCCGTGCCCGCCAACCGATGAACCGGACGCCACCTGGGCCACCGGTCGGCTGCTCACCCGACCGATGCGGCAGCGGTCGCCAACTCTGGCATGGTCTCGGCGGCGGCGGACTCCAAGGTCTGGCCCTTGGGCTCGGGCAGGGCCACCAGCGTGAGGAGGACCCCGAGGGCCGACACGGCCGCCATGACGCCCATCACCCCGCTGATGCCCACGGCGTTGAGCAGGTGGGGGACGAACAGGGCGCCGAGGAACGCCCCGATCTTGCCCGCTCCGGCCGAGATCCCATCAGCGGTGCCCCGCACCGAGGTGGGGAAGATCTCCGAGGGGTAGACGAACGTCGTCACATTGGGCCCGAACTCGATGAAGAAGTAGCTGATGGCGAACAGGGGCAGGAAGATGCCGACGGCGGTGGCCCCGTCGGGGATCAGCCAGATGAGGGCGAAGGCGACCGCCATGACGGCCGAGCCCTGCCACTGGATCCGCTTGCGGCCGATGCGGTCCATCAAGAACACCGCCACCCAGTAGCCGGGGAAGGCGGCCACCGCGAAGATGGCCAGCGAGATCAGCGTGTGGTCGAGCAAGGTGCCCTTGGGCTGGAGCAGCTTCAAGATGAGCGGGCTCGACACCGAGTTGCCGTAGAAGGCGATGTCCATCAAGAACCAGCTGCCGGCCGTGCCGATCAGGCGCAGCAGGAACGGCTTGGACGTGAGCTTCACCCGAAGACCGTTGCCGTGGCCGTTGCCCGAGGCAGCCTCCGGACCTTGTGCGCCCGCGGTCGCGCCGACCGTCGCCCCGCCCGCTCCGTTCGTCCGGACGGGGGGCTGCTGGCCGGTCACCCAAGCGACGGTCTTCGCCGTCGACGCCACGTCGCCCCGGACGCTCAGGGTGTAACGAGGGGTCTCGCGGATCTTGCGCCGCAGGTAGATGACCGAGGCGGCCGGGATGGCGCCGAGGCCGAGCATGAGCCGCCAGG
>JAJZWW010000462.1 GCA_021846485.1 Actinomycetes bacterium | reverse complement strand
CCGAGGCACCCATCCGCCGGGCGCTGCGGCTCCCGCCTCACGTCGCTCTGGCGGTGGTGACCGGACAGGGCGCCGAAAGCTTCGCCGCGGCGGTGGAGGCAGCGGCGGTGGAGGCAGCGGCGGTGGCGGCGGCGGCGGTGGCGGCAGCGGCGGTGGAGGCAGCGGGGGGGGCCGGCGGGGTCGAGCTGCTCCGCCCGGACCCGGCACGCCGGGTGCTGCGGGCGGCTACCGCCGCCGTGCTCTGCGACGCCTTGGGCGCCGCTCCCCGTCCCCCGGGGCGGCTGCGAGTGGAGGTCGACCCCGTCCGGTTCTGACCGGCCCGGTCCGACCGCCCGGGAATGGTTGCTACAGAGAAGGAACTTGCCTGCAGGACTTCTTCACCCTTCACCAGCTCTCAGCTCGGGGTTTGGGTGTGAAACGAAACAGTCCAGCAGGCAACACCGCGCAGGCCAAGAACGTGTCCGGCATCCACCCGACCCCGCTCGGCATCTTCTACTACAACATGACCAAGGCCTGATCCCAGGCAGTGCCCGCACCCCGGCAGGGGGTGGCTGCAGTAGGCTGACGGGGAAACAGGGAGAGTGCAGATGTCGGCAGGGTTGACAACCGGTTCGGGCGAGGGGCGGCGCTTCCAGTTCGAACGGCCGGGTGCTACTCGAGACCCGGTCGGGGCGTGCCTCGCCGGGGCCCTCCCCGGCATCGGGGACCGGGTGCTCAGCGCTCGGCAGCTGTCGGCCGCCAGCTCCGCTCTGGCGGGCCGCCCTGAGCTGTGGGAGCACCTGGTCCCAGCCCGGCGTGACCAGCGCTGGCACGCCCTGCTGCACCGCCGGGACAACTACGACGCGTGGCTGCTGGCCTGGGATCCCGACCACGAGACCGACTGGCACGACCACGGCGGCTCGAGCGGGAGCTTCGCGGTGGCCGCCGGCCGGCTGGTCGAGCACTTCCGCCGCCCCCGGCGGGGGGTGGCCGGATCACGCTCGGTGCGCGCCGGCGGGGCGGTGACCTTCGGGCCGTCGCACGTGCACAACGTCACCCACGGGGCGGGCACGCCGGCGCTGAGCGTGCACGTCTACTCGCCAGCCCTCGTCGCGATGACCTACTACGAGCGGACCGACTACGGCTTCTCGGCTTTCGAGACCGTCGCGGTGGGCTCTCCCCACGGCCGGCGCAGCCGGGTGGTCGCCGAGGGGAGCGGGCTCACCGATCGGGACACCCAGGCGATCGACGACCTGCTGGCGGCGTCCCGGCGGGACCTGCAGCGTCGGCCCGTGCCGCGCGAGGCCCTCCAGGCCGTGGGCGACGGGGCGGTCCTCGTCGACCTCCGCCCGGCCGAGGAGCGTGCGCTCGACGGGGAGATCCCCGGGGCGGTGGTCATCGGGCGCAACGTCTTGGAATGGCGCCTCGACCCCCAGAGCGCGCACCGCATACCCGAGCTCGCCTGCTACGACGCCGAGGTGATCCTCGTGTGCAGCGACGGGTACGCCTCCAGCCTGGCGGCGGCGACCCTGCGGCGCCTCGGGCTGCGGCGGGCGACGGACCTCGACGGCGGCTACCACGCATGGAAGGCCGCCGGTCTGCCCACTACCGCCGGCTCTGCCGACCCGGGCAGCTGATCGGGCGAGCTGGTCAGCCGGTCAGCCGACCAGGGCCGCTGCGCCGTGATCGGCGGCCCGGCCGAAGGCGTCGGCGAGCCGGCCGACCTCCTCGCCCAGGTCCCGACCGGCGGTCCCCCCGGCGGGAGCGACGGCCTCCCGGACGGCGGAGAGCAACGGCCGCAGCGGCGGTGCGGGCTCCCGGTCGGCTACCCACAGGGCCCGGCTGGCGCTCGCCGCCAGGGACGCCAGGCAGGCCTCGAGGCACCAGGCGACCCGGCCGTGGCGGGCGTAGGAGAGGAAGGTGGGGGAGGGAACGTCGTTCTGGCCGGTGAACCCGCCGCTCTCGCTCATCGGCAGGAACGTCCTCGCCGCCTCGTGGCGGGCCTCCTCGCCGAGGCCGGCCTGCACGAGGGTGAGCAGGTGGGTGGGTGCACCGTCGTCGCCCTCCAGGTGGTGGGGGAGGAGCGACACCGGGCCGTCGTGGAGCTTCATGGTGTGACGCTCGGCCAGGGCGCACAGGTCGGCCCACGAGCCCGACACCCCGTCGATGGCGGGGTAGGCGCTGGCGTTGTGGTACCCGCCGGTGGAGAAGACCCTCCCCAGGGGGTGGTCGCCGGCGGGTGGAAGGTACACCGGGTTGTCGGTCACCGACCGCAGGGCGACGGTGGCCACCTCCTCCACCGTGGCGACCGCCCGGTGGGCCTGGCCGAGCACCCGGGGGAGGATCCTCCAGCTGACCGGGGCCTGGAACGGGCGGCGTCCCTCGCCCGCCGCCCCGTCGAGCAGCCGGGAGAAGGCGTCCAGGGCGGCGGTCTCGTAGGGGTCGCCCCAGAGGTCCCGCAGGGCCGGGTCGTAGGCCTCGAGGGGCGCCCCGAGCGCCTCGACCGACAGGGCGAAGACCGCCGCGGCCAGCTCCAGGCGCTGCCGGGAGCGCAGGGCCACCTCGGCGGCCAGGGCGGCGGAGCACGGCGAGCCGTTGACCAGGGCCATCGGCTCGCCTTCCTCCAGCTCGTACGGATCGATCGCGGCCATCACCCGCATGAGCGGGACGATCTCGCCGGCGAAGACCTCGCCGGCGAGCGGCACCCGCGGTGGCGAGCCGTTCAACAGAGCGGCGATCCGCTCGGCGACCACCGGGCGGCACTTGGCGTGGCCGTCCACCAAGTTGGCCAGGCGGGCGAGCACGATGCCCCGCACCGCGCTGTCGGGCAGGTACCCGCCCCCGAAGCTCGCCGACGCCCGGTGCGCCGCAGCGAAGCGCCGCGCCGCGGCGCGCTGCTCGCCCGGCGGGATCGGGGTGCGGGCCCCCTCTCCGGCGTGGCTGGTCACCCCGTAGACGAGCTGCGTGCGGTCCGAGTCGAGCAGCGCCACGAACGAAGCCCGGGCGGCGTCCATCGCCCGCCTCGCCGCCTCCCCGAGGGCGACCCCCTCCCCCCCGAGGGTCACCCTAC
>JAJZWW010000461.1 GCA_021846485.1 Actinomycetes bacterium | reverse complement strand
GTGGGGATGCCCCGGGCCTGGCGCAGGGCGTTCACCCGCTCCCGGGTGAAGTCCAACCCCTTGGCGGTCTTTCGTCCCTGGCGGGAGAGGATCTGCGCGATGCGGGTGTCGTCGTAGCGGCAGGCGAGGCGTCGGATCAGCTCGACGGTGTCCTCGTCGGTGGCGGGGATGTGCCAGCCCTTGCGTGGCGGCGGCACCGACCGGGTCACGACCGCGCCGCCCTCGAAGCAGATGAGGACATCGGCGGCCTTGGTGGCGGGGTCGAGCGTGATCACGACCTGGCGGAGGACGGCGCGAAGCAGCTGCTTGCGCTCCGCCATGGTGGTGCTGTCCGCGTCGAAGACGGCCCGCAGGTCTGCACCGGCGCGCCCGAGCCAGTGCATCTCGTCGTCGCTCAAGGCCACAGGTCGATGGGCCTGGCGCTCGACGAGCGCGGCCTGTGCTCGGGTGGCCTCGCCGAGGCGTGCCTCCCAGGCCGACTCCAGGCCCCTTGCCACGAGGCGGTTCTCCGGCTCCACGGCGTCGAACTGGCGCCGAGCCCGCTCGGCCTCGTAGCGGGCACGCTCGGCGGCCGCCTCGAAGGCGGCCAGGCCCCGTAGGTGCTCGGCCTCCGCCTCGGCGAGGGCCGCAGCGGTCGCGGCGAGGCTGGCAGGCTCCAACGCCTCGAACACCGCGTCGAGCACCGCTTCGTCGACACGGCGCCCGCCGACGCGCTGACAGGCGCCCGACGAGGCGACCTCGCTCGCCGCCTTCGAGCAGGCGTAGGCAGGCAGGCGCCCCGAGCCACCCCAGTAGGCCACCTGCATCATCCGTCCGCACACCCCGCAGCGCACCAGGCCGACCAGCATCGCCTTGCCCTGCCGGGGCGCCCCACCGGCTTCGCCGCGCGCCGGGCGGCGGTTGGCCTCCAAGCGGGCCTGGTTGGCCAGATAGGTGTCCCAGTCGATGTAGCCCGGGTGGTGATCTCGAATACAGATCTCCCAGTCGTCACGGCCAACGGCTCGCACCCGGGTGAGCACTTGCCCGCTTGCCTCCACGGTCTTCTCGCCCCGGGTCTTGCCGAACACGTACGCCCCGGCGTAGGCCGGTTTGACCAAGATCTCGTGCACCGCCCGATAGCGGGCGTCGCGCCAGGCGACCCTTGTCGTGCCCGGCGTGCGCTGCGGCAGCTCAAGGCCGTCGGCGCGAAGCGACAGCACCACCTGGCGGGCCGAGCTCAGCTGCGCGAACCGGGCGAAGACCTCGGCGATCGCCGAGCGCACCGACTCGTCGGGCGAGAGCACCACCGCCCCGTCATCGTCGTAGTCGAGCCCGACCGGCAACAAGATCCGCAGCTCACCCTTGGCCGCCTTGTGGCGCCGCCCGGCGGCGAGGCGGCCGCGGATCAGGTGCAGCTCCGCCTCGGCGATGGTGCCCTTTAAGCCGAGCACCAACCTCGAGTTGTAATCGCCGGGGTGGTAGATGCCGTCGCTGTCCGCGATCAGCGTGTCGGTCAGCGAGCACAGGTCCATCAGGTTGTACCAGTCCGCGTTGCTCCGGGCGAGGCGCGAAACCTCGATGCCCACCACCACCCCGACCCGGCCGAGGGCGACATCGGCGACGAGGCGCTGGAAGCCGCTGCGCTTGGTCGCCTCCGAGCCGCTCAGGCCAAGGTCGTCGTCGATGACCACGACCTGCTCGCGTCGCCACCCGAGTGCCACCGCCCGCTCGACCAGCTCGTACTGGCGCTGCTGGCTCTCGAGGTTGCGCAGGACCTGACCGGGGCTGGACTGGCGGACATAGACCAGCGCCGCACGGCGTAACTGGCCCGGGGTCGGCTCCGACGAACCGCTCATTGCTCCACTGTTCATTGCACTACTTCTCCTTCTCCTCGTTGGTCCACCAAGACACCGCGAGCAATCAGACGGGCGAACAGCGACAACAGCTCCGTCTGGACCGCTGCGGGCAAGCTCTCCCACAACCCCTCTGGCACCGCCTCGTCCGCCTTGACGGGCAGGTCTGCCAGGTCCAATCTCAGCTGGGCGGGCGCGGCTAACATGAGCCTTCGCAAGGGCTCACCTCCACATGTCGTTGTCAGCGAATATGTCGAGGCGAGCCTACGTAGTGCGGCGATCAGTCCCGCGGTTCTTCGGGCCGGCGGGACTTCGCCGCGACCAGGCACCGAAGAAGGCGAACCCCCTCGAGCGACAGGACGGTCGCAGCGGGCGGCCCGCTGTGGCTTTCTGGAATACACAGATCAGTCGCCGTCGCCGGGATCGTCGTCGACGACCCGTCAGGCAACCTGACGGCCAGCCGCAGATCGCCGTTGAGCCTCCGGAAGCCATGGGCCTCCAGCCTCTGGTCGAACAACGGGTGGCTCACCTCGATCACCCGCACCGGGCAGGGAAGAACCCGGCGCAGATGCTGCAGTATGTCCCCGTCTTTGAGTACCTCTGGGGTGCTGCCTGGTGCTTCTTCGATGAAGGCGACCCCGCCGCCGAGGCCTGGGTCGCCGAGAAGGGCTTCGCCGTGCTCTCGGGGAAGGCCGGCCTCGTCGCCGGCACGATCGCCCGCAAGGCCACGGCCCTCGGACTCGATCAGCCACGGCGCAAGAAGGCCGACGAGTGTGTGCGGTACTTGAAGAACAAGCGGCCCTACCTCGACTATCCGCAAGCGCTCTCAGCCGGTTACCCGATCGCCACCGGAGTGATCGAAGGAGCGTGGCGGCACCTCGTCCGAGACCGGTTCGACATCACCGGCGCTCGGTGGTCCCTTGACGGAGCAGAGGCGATGTTGAAGCTCCGAGCTGTGCGCGCCAACGGTGACTGGGACGAGTACTGGCGTCATCACCTTGCCGCCGAGCGCGAACGTGTCCACGCGTCGCGCTACGCCGGCGGAGTCATCCCCGCAGCTGCCTGATCTTAGTCACTCCAAAAGAGCCACACCGTGTGCCCATCAGCTCGGGCACCACATGGAAGAAGGAGAGTATCCAGATGACATGAGATAACCGAGCGAACTGGGGATAGCCAGCCAGGGAAGGTCTGGCCCCAGGAGACGTCCGGGTCCTGGGTAGGGACGCCCCCGTGC
>JAJZWW010000460.1 GCA_021846485.1 Actinomycetes bacterium | reverse complement strand
GATGGACGGCGCTCCCCGGTCCCCGGCCGCCTCGCCGATGACCACCCCGGCCGGGCTGACGTCGACCACCTCGTCCCGGCGGGTAGGGAGGTTTTTCCCCACGTAGTCGGGACGGATCGGCAGCTCCCGGTGACCCCGGTCGACGACCACCGCCAGCTGCACCGCCCGGGCCCGGCCGAAGTCGCCGAGGGCGTTGAGCGCCGCGCGCACCGTCCGCCCGGTGAACAGCACGTCGTCGACCAGCACCACCGTCGCCCCGGTGAGGTCGACGGGGATGTCGGTCGCCTCCTCGGGCCGGACTGGTCTCAGCCCGATGTCGTCGCGGTACAACGCCGCGTCGAGGCTCCCCAAGGGCACCTCGGTGCCGGCCACCTCGGCCACCACCGCCGCCAGCCGCTCGGCCACCCACACCCCGCCCTTCTGTATCCCGACGAGCACCAGGCCCTCGGCGCCCCGGTTGCGCTCCAGGATCTCGTGGGCGATCCGCCACGTCGCCCGGCGCAGGTCGTCGGCCTCCATGACCGTCGTGCGGGGCACGAACGCCGCCCCCGGGATCCCGCCCCCCGCCGGGGTCACCGGCGGCCCGTCGCGCTGGACCATCGCTCCTCCTGCCCGTGCCGGCCTCACGGGACCGGCTTCACGGCGCGACGGATCCTAGCGCGCCCGGCGCCCGAGCCCCGCCGAGCGGCGGCGAGGATCGCCGATCGGCTGCTTCAGGTTGCCCGGGGCCGTGCCGATGCATGGCTCTGGAGGTGCCATGAACGCCCACAGCAGTCACCTGATCCGCCTTTGCAGCGCCTGTGTCCTGACCGGCGCGGCCCTCTCCGGCGCGCCGCGCGCCGGCGCGGCCCCCGCCCCGACCCTTGCCGCCCACCTCGCCCTCGGCCCCTCGGTCGTGGGCCGGTCGACTCCGGCGCGCCTGTCGGTCTCCGACCCGTCCGGTGCCCCCCTCGGCCGGCTGCTGGTCAGCGCCGACCTGCCGGGCGGGGTGGTCTACGTGCCGCGATCGCTCTCCGTCCACGACGGCCACGACGCGGTCGCGAGCCGCCCGCCGCGGGTCGTGGTGCTGCCCGGCGGGGGCACCGAGCTGGTGTGGGACAACCTCCCGGCGCCCGGCCGGGCGACCCTGCGCCTCGATTTCTCCATCCGACCCGGCGCGCACAGCAGCCGCCGCTTTGCGGGCGCCTCGTGGTCGGTCACCGCCTCGGTGCACGCCACCCGCCCCGCCGGCTCCCCCCCGACCGGCGGCGGGACCCTCCGGACCGAGGAGGCGGCGATGGCCGGGGGTACCGAGGCGCGGGCCACCGCGCACGTCGAGGCGCTCGCCGTCGGCGCCTCCAGCGACGGCTCGTGGCGTGAGCTGGTGGTGGCCGGCACGCCGGCGGGCCCGACCCGCGACGTGGTCGTGCGCGCCTACCTCCCCTCGGGGGTGATCCCGACGAGCTGGCCGGCGGGGAGCCACGGCGTCGTGACGCCGACCCTGAGCCGGGTCGTGCTGCCGACCGTTCCGGGACAGCGCGACCTGCCCGAGCTGCACACCTCCACCTCATCGGGGCCCGCGGCGTCGGTGGCGCCGCTCGGCCTCGGCGCCCCCGTCGCATCCCCCTCCAAGTCGACCTCCGCGGACCCCGCCTCCAGCGTCCCGCCCTCAGGCGTCTCGGGGACCTCGGGCGCGACGGACACCACCTCGACCTCTACCTCATCGTCCACCCAACCCTCTACCTCATCGTCTGCCTCGCCATCCACATCCACCTCCACCTCTACGTCGACCACCGCCCCCACCGAGGCGGCTGCCTTGATCACCCCGACTTCGACGGTTGCCGGCGTGGCCGCCACGACCAGCTCGGCCACGACCATCAGCTCGGCCACGACCGGCACCACCGGGGCGGGCTCGGGCGCCGGGGTCGCCAGCTCCCCGCTGGCCGGGGCCCACTCATCCCGACCGGCCGTCGGACCAGACGAGCACTTCACCGTCCTCACCTGGCACCTGGGCACCGTCCGGGCCTCCGGGCGGGTCACCGAGCGCTACGGCGTGAAGGTGACCGACCGCCACGGCGGCGGCGCCAGCTGGCTGGTCACCGCCACCGGGTCGACCCGCGCCGACGCCCACCGGGACCCCTCGGTGCTCACCGTCGAGCACCTGGTGACCTGGACCCGCCCCGCCACCGCCGGCGCCGGCGTGGTCGCTTCCTCGGCCTCCTCGGCCTCGCCTGGCTCGTCGTCGAGCTCGACCTCCTCGGCCTCGCCTGGCTCGTCGTCGAGCTCGACCACGATCCCCGACCCGTTCGGCTCGTCGGGCAGCGCATCGACCACCACCACCACCGTGCCCGCCACCACGACGACCACCGCCCCGGCCAAGGGAGGGTCCACCACCACCACCACCTCCACCACCACCGGCGCAGCGGTCTCGGGCGGGTCGAGCAGCACCACCACGGGGAGCTCCTCGCAGCTGCTCGCCTACACCGGGGTCAACGCCGACGTGGAGATGGAGGTGGCGATGGTCGCCCTCCTGCTCGGCGCGGGGATCCTCGTCACCACCCGGCGTCGCCCGCCGCTCGCCCTCGCCCTCGCCCTCGTCGAGGGCGGGGCTCCACCCGAGCCGCCCGGGCGAGACCGCCCCACCGGACGCCGAGGCGGCTCCCCCCCTGCCGACCCCCCGACCCGCGGCGCCATCGCCGGCGACCCCGCCCCGCCGCCCTCGGGGCTGGTCGCCGCGCTGCGCCACTCCGCCTCCCGCCTGGTCCGGCCGCTGCACCGACCGGGGTCCTCCGCCGCCCTCGACGGGGTCCTGGCGCGCGACTCGCTCGCGGAGGGCGCCGACCTCGAGTGGCTCGCCCTCCTCGCCGACGACCCTGCCGACCCTGCCGACCCTGCCGACCCTGCCGACCCTGCCGGCGCGGCCGGCACCCCGGCTCCGGCGGACACCCCGCCTCCGGCGGACACCCCGGCCCCGGCCGGTGCCGGCGCGGCCGCCACGACAGGAGACGCCGACCCGATCGGGCCCGACCACGCCCTCGGCTGCACCAGGCCCTTCCCCGCCGCCGGCGACACCACCCCCCCCGGCGGCACC
>JAJZWW010000459.1 GCA_021846485.1 Actinomycetes bacterium | reverse complement strand
GATGGCCGGCCCGGCCGACGCCTCGGCGGCGAGTGCCAGGACGGCGACGTCGCGGACCGTGGCGGTCCCCCAGCGGCGGGCCCGGCTGGCGGCCGCTGCGGCTCCGACGAGGGCGGCTGTTGCGGCCGGGCCGGGCCGGCCGGCGAGCACCAGTGCCCAGGTCGCCGCGGGCCCGGGTCCGAGGACGAGGGGAGCGACGGCCGCCCCGTGGCGTTCGGCGAGCGCTGCGGCGGACCGACCGTAGCCGTAGCGCTGTGCCACCCACGCGCCGAGGGTGGCCCGCACCGGGTGGCCGACCGATACCGACGGCTCGTAGCGGACCCGCCCGAGCGCGGCGAGCCTCCACACCAAGTCGACGTCCTCCCCGGTGCGCAGCGCCTCGTCGAACCCGCCGACCGCTTCGAGGGCGGCCCGCCGGACGACGAGGGCGGCGGACGGCACGTAGGTGACCCGGGAGCCGGAGCGCACTGGGGCGGGCCGGTCGCCGAGGTCGAGCGGGGAGCGGAGCTGCTCGTAGGCGCCGAGGGCTCCGGACGCGCCGACGGGGCGGACCCGGGGGGCGACGGCGACCACCGAGGGGTCGGAGAAAGACCTCGCGAGGTCCCGGGCCCAGGTCGGCTCGGGGGTGCAGTCGGCGTCGAGGAACGCCACGAGCGTCGCGGCTGGCGAGCTCCTCCACCCGGTGTTGCGGGCCGCGGCAGGACCGCCTGGCTCCGCCCGGCGCGCCAGGCGGGTCCCGGTACGGGCGGCCACGCCGCGGCGCACCGCAGCGGGGTCCCGGGAGCCGTCGTCGACGACGACCACGTCGTCGCCCGGGTCGAGCGCGCGGAGGGTGTCGGCGAGGCCGGCCACCCGGTCGCGGACGGGGACCACCACCGTCACCGACTGTCCCGCCCCGCCCGGTGCTCGTCGGGGGTGGGCCATCCCGGCATCGACCAGGCGGCCGGCCAGTCGGCGCTCGGCCGCCCCGGGGCCGACGGCCACCCCCACCGCCCAGGCGTCGAGCAGCCGGTCGCCGTCGGCGGTGAGCCGCAGCAGCCGCCAGGGGCTGCCGCCGGTGAGGATCCTGGGCCGGGGACGGCGGGTGGCCGGGTCGAGATCGAGCCGGGTGCCCTCCGGGATCACCGGGCGGTCATGCCGGCGTCCACCGCGACGACTGCGCCGGTCATCCCGCTCGACTCCGGACCGCAGAGCCAGGCCACCAGAGCGGCGGGCTCGGCGGGCTCGAGCAGGCGGGGGAGCATGTGGTGGCGGGCCAGCTCCGCGGTCCCCTCGAGGCCGTAGACCGCCGCGCTGGCGTCGAGCATCGTGGTGGCCGTCGAGCCGGGGGCCACGCAGTTCGCGGTGATCCCGTGGGGGCCGAGCTCGGCGGCGAGGGCCCGCACCAGGCCGATCACCCCGGCCTTGGCGGCGCAGTAGGCGGCGAGGCGGGGCAGGCCGACAAGGCCTCCGGCGGAGGCGATCGCCACCAACCGCCCCCTGCGGGGCTCGGGGCGCCGGAGCAAGGCCGGCACCGCCGCTCCAGCCAGGCGCCACACCCCTTCGAGGTTGACCGACACCATCTGCTCCCAGACGGCGTCGGCGGTCTCCCACGCCTCGGGGCCGCCGGCGATGCAGCCGGCGGCGGCCACTGCCGCGTCGAGGCCGCCGAAGCGTTCGACCGCGGTGCCCACCGCGCGGGCGAGCGCGGCGGCGTCGCGGGTGTCGGCGACGACCGGCACCGCCCGGCCCGGTCCCCCGCAGGCAGCCACGCTCGCCTCCAGGTCCGCGGGACGGGCCAGTGGGTAGTCGACGCCCTCCAGGTCGGCGCAGCGGTCGACCAGCACCAGGCGCCACCCGCCGGCGGCCAAGCGGCCGGCGACCGCCGCGCCGATGCCCCGGGCGGCCCCGGTCACGATCGCCACCGGGGCGCCGGCGTGCTCCGGGCCGGGCTCGGCGGGCGCGGTCCCGTAGCTGTCGGTCATGTTCCGGGGGCCTGCTGCGGGGGTCCGGGCCCGCCGGCGCCGCTCATCGCCTCGTCGGGGGCCGGCGGCGGCCGAGGCCGACCGCCACGCTGTGGCCCGGCCCGGGGGCCGGAGCCGATCCGGCGGCGACCGCCGTGAGGGCGGGCCCGCCGTGGCCGTGGACGCACTCGGGGTCGGGGCCGTCGAGGGGGAGGCCGGTGAAGAACTTGGCGGCCATGCAGCCGCCCCGGCAGGCGTCGTAGGAACCGCAGCTGGCGCACGCTCCGGGCGAGGCCGGCTCCCGGAGCGAGCGCAGCCGCGGCGAGTCGCGCCAGACGGCGGCGAAGCCCCCCGGGTCGCGCACGCTGCCGGCCCGGAACTGCTCGTGCATCACGAACGGGCAGGCGTAGACGTCTCCCACCGGGTCGATCAGGCAGACGACCCGCCCCGCCCCGCACAGGTTGAGCCCGCCGAGAGGCTCCCCCAGGGCGGACAGGTGGAAGAAGGAGTCGCCGGTGAGCACCTCCGGCCGCTCCACCAGCCACCGGTACAGCTCCACGGACTGCTCGGCGGTCGGGTGCAGCTCGGCCCAGCTCTGCGCCCCCCGCCCGGAGGGCCGGAGCCGGGTGAGCCTGAGCTGGGCGCCGTACCCGGCGGCCAGCTCCTCCAGTCGGTCGAGTTGGGAGACGTTGCGGCGGGTGACGACCACGCTGATCTTGAACTGCCCGAACCCTGCGGCCGCCAGGTGGTCCATGGCCCTGCGCGCCGCGGCCCAGGAGCCGGCCCCCCGGACCGCGTCGTTGGTGGCCTCGTCTGCGCCGTCGAGCGACACCTGCACGTCGACGTAGTCGCTGCCGGCCAGTCGAGCCGCTCGGGGCGCGGTCATCGTCGTGCCGTTGGTCGAGAACTTCACCCCGACGCCCCGGGAGACCGCGTGGTCGACCAGGTCGAAGAAGTCGGCCCGGATGGTGGGCTCCCCGCCGCCGATGTTGACGTAGAACACCGACATCGCCGCCAGCTCGTCGAGCACCGCCACGGCGTCGGCGGTGGACAGCTCCCGGGGGTCCCGCCTGCCCGACGACGACAGGCAGTGGACGCACGCCAGGTTGCAGGCGTAGGTGAGCTCCC
>JAJZWW010000458.1 GCA_021846485.1 Actinomycetes bacterium | reverse complement strand
ATGCGGGCTCCCGCTCGCGGTGTTTCGCAGGCCGATCGGCACACGCGGCGATCAACCCGGGCGTCGCCCCCGACGTGCCGACGTCGCCGTGGACGGTCCGGGGACGGCGCGACTTCCATCACCTCGTGGACAATGGGGGGTGTGCCCAGCGTTGCGGCGATAGCGGTCTCCCGCCTCTCGGAGGTGACGGGGGAGGACTTCTTCCTGGTCGGGCGGCTCGCGGGTGGGGAGACGGGCGCACACGAGGTGGTCGGCAAGGACGGACGGCACCTGGTGGTCAAATGGGACCGGTCTGAGCGCACGAGGGCCCTCCGGAACGAGGCGGTGATCCTGGCCGAACGCCTCCGGGAGGAGGCCGGTTGGCCCGTCCCCCGGCAGTGGGGCGTCGCCGACGGCGAGTGGCTGTGGGTCCTGCAAGACCTCCTCCCGGGCCGGCCGGTCGAGCGGCTCACCCACGCCATGGTCGACGACATCCTCCGCATCCACGATTCCCGACTCGGACTGGCCCGACCTTCCGACCCGAGCCACTGGCCGGAAGCTCTGATCGAGACGCTCGTTGTCGGCGGCGACGGCTACTGCATGCACCAGCCCTTGCGCGATCACGATCGGCGCAGCGCCCGACTCGTTGCCGCAGTCGAGGACCTCGGCGGGCGGGTCCGGCCCGACGACCTCCCGGCGGGTGCTGACATCATCCACTGGGACCTGCACCCTGGCAACCTGCTCCAAGATGGTGGCCGGCTGGCGGGAGTGGTCGACACCGACTTCGCCCTCGTGGGCGACGCTGCTTTCGATCTCGTCACCGCCGCGGTGAGCGCCCGGGCTTTCCCCTGCGAGGAGGGAGTGGACGACCGTCTCCTCGCGGCGGCCCTCGGTGGCCTCGATCAGACCACCCGCCGCGCCTACCTCGGGCACCTGCTCGTCCGGGTCGTCGACTGGCCGATTCGCCGTGGCCGTCGCAGTGAGGTCGAGCTGTGGCTCGACGTCGCTGACGACCTCCTCGATCTCTGACCCGGCCGGGATCGGCGGCAACGTCAGGGTGCTCGGACCGAGCCCTGTCACGGGGCAGCCGGGTGGGGTCGCAAGTTGACCGCTCCCGGCGACGCTCAGCCGGCCCAACAGCCATGGCGACCCGCAGGAGGTCAATCGAGCGGGTCGTGGCCCCGGGTCTTCGGTCGGTGACGACCGCAACACCTGTGTGATCGACGCGCTGGCCGAGTTGCACCTCCGGCGCCCCCGCAGTCGTTGATCGCTCAGCGCCCGGCGGCGGAGACGACCACCGTCATGTAGGTCATGTCAAAGCAGCCCCTTGGCGGCCGATGGTCTCAGCCACGCCATCGAGCAGCCGGCCGCGCCCGTCGGCCGGCATCTGCGCGTGGTCGCTGTGGGTGTGAGCTGTGCAACCCACGCCTCGGTGGTGTAGCCCATCATCCACCCGAGCTCCTCGATCACTGGCTCGCCGAAGCTGCCGTTGCTGGCGATCGCTTTCACTTCATCGGAGCGGGTGACGGACACGTCGCGCGTCGCCGCACGGTCGCCGACGTTCTGGTCGCCGCACTCGACCTCGGCGGCTTCGGGAGGCTGCTCGACGTCGGTTGCGGGCCCAGGTCGCTGAGCCTGCTCCTCGCCGCCGAGGCCATCGGCCTCGACGCCGACCTCCTCGTCGCTCACTGCTTTCGAGCGTGCTCCATAGGCGCCGCCAGGTCACGCCAGCCTGACGTTCGACCTGGCCCGCAGCTCCGAGCGGGTCGGTGAGCTGGCGAGATCTCGATTCTAACGGTGAGGGGAGCGGACAGCCCCGCCGACCAGGCCGGCGAGGGGCAGCCCTGGCGAGGGGGTAAAGGGTGGCGCGGCAAGGTGATCGGCGTGTCGCATCGTCGCTTGGGAGAGCCCGGCGACCACCGGCTCACGGCCCCGTCGCGCCCAGGTAGGTTGCCGTGCCCCAGCTCGCCCCGATCGTCGCCGGGAACGGCTCGGCGCGGACGTCGGCGCCGGTGTGGGGCGCGTCGACCATGACGGTCTGGCAGCCTTGGACACCGATGTAGATCCCGACGTGCGACACGTCCGTGGGACCGCCCCCGAAGAAGACGAGGTCGCCGGGCTGAAGCGGCGCGTTCGCCCGTACGGGCGGTCCCGCGTCGTACTGCTCTTGGGCGGTGCGCGGCAGCACGACTCCGGCCGCCTTGTAGGCGGCCTGGGTGAGCCCGGAGCAGTCGAAGCCGACCCCTGGGGTCTCTCCACCCCAGACATATGGCGTGCCGACCTGGGCGAGGGCCCAGTCGACGGCGATCCCGGGAGCGGTGCCTGACGCCACCGTCTGGGCCTGGCTCTGCCCGTAGGAGTTGGCGAGGGACAGCACCTCACTGACGTACCAGGACGCATGGTTGTAGGCGAACACCGCTGCCGAGAGGTTGGCGCCGTTGGTGGCCCCGTTGGCGCAGAGCATTTGGGCCGCGGCGTAGACGGCGTCGGTCGGATTGTACGGGCTGGGCGGGTTGGCGCCGCCGGGCGGGACCGGCTGGTCGTAGGTGGCGAAGGTGGCCGGCTCGAACTGCATCGGGCCTTCGGCGCCGGCGGAGTCGGCGCCGGAATGTACGCCGGGGAGGGTGGAGGTGCCGTTGGCCGACTCGACGGTGCCGATGGCGGCGAGGACCGTCCAGGGAAGCCCGGGGCAGGTGGTGGCGGCCTGTTGGTAGAGGGCGAGCATGGCCGGCGGGATGTTGCTCGTCGCGGTCACCGACGGCGTGGCTGTGCCGCCGCCGAGGAGTGAGGCGATCCCCGCGCCGGCCCCCAAGGCGAGCATTGCGACGAGGAGGACGAGGCCGGCGGCCGCGGCGGCCGCCTTGGTGGCGAGCCCGGAGGTGGAGTTGTCGTCGAAGGCGATGCTCACGCTCGGGGCAGCGGGGCGTGGGCGAGCTGGGCGAGGCGAAGCCGGGTGCCTCCGGTCGACACTGGGAGCCAGATGGCGGCGTCGGGGGCGGTGCCGGGCGAGCGTGCGGCGGTGGCAACCGGGACGCCGGGGTGGGCGAGCACCCGGCGGGCTTCACGTTCTCGGCGCGGGCTTCCGAAGCTGAAGAGGACCCAGTTCGCATG
>JAJZWW010000018.1 GCA_021846485.1 Actinomycetes bacterium | reverse complement strand
CGCTCCGCGACGGGGCCTACGTCGCCGTCGGGCTGGGAGTCCTCGCCTTCCAGCGCGCCCAGGTCCGCCGCCGGCAGCTCGCCAGGGAGCTCGGCCGACGCCGGGAGGAGGTCCTGGAGCAGATGGAGGGGATGCCCTTCGGTGGGCCGGCCGCACGGGTAGCCGCCCATTTGGGCGAGGCGGCGGAAGCCCTTTCCGCGCGCCTCGACGAGGTGGGCAGGTCCCTTGCCGCCAACGGTGAAGCCACCCGTGCGCAGCTCCAGGACCTTGCCAAGGGCCTCGACCAGGTACTGCCACCGACGGTGAGGGACCTACTCGCGGCAGCTTGCGGCCACCCCTCACCCGGGAACCCCTGACCGCCGGCATCCGGCAGCTGGTAGATCGGGCCCGCGGGACCCCGACGAGCACGGGGCCACAGCAAGGAGGGCTCCGGCCCCCGGCCGCCGACCCCCGGTCCTCGATTGGGGCTCGGGGGTTGGCGGCGGGGTACGGTCGGGCGATGAGGGTGTTGGTGACCGGCAGCAGCGGGTTCGTCGGCACCTGGCTCGTCGCTCACCTGGGGGAGTCCGGCGACGAGGTGCTCTCTCTCCCTGACAGCCTCGACATCCTCGACTCCGCCGGCCTCGAGGCCGCAGTGCAGCATGCCTCCCCAGAGGGCATCTGCCACCTGGCCGGCCAGGCGAGCGTCCGGGCTTCGTGGCAGGACCCGCAGGCGACCTACCAGGTCAATACCCTCGGGACCGCCCACCTGGTCGCCGCCGCCGCCGCATGCTCCCCGGCGCCCCGGGTGCTGCTGGTCAGCTCGGCCGAGGTGTACGGACGGGTCGCGGTGGAGGACCTGCCGATCGCCGAGGACCGGCCCTTCGCCCCCCCGAGCCCCTACGGCGCGAGCAAGGCAGCCGCCGAGCTGATCGGGCTCCAGGCCTGGCTGGGCGGAGGGCTGGAGGTGGTGAGGGCCCGACCGTTCAACCACACCGGGCCCGGTCAACGCGAGGACTTCGTTGTCCCCGCCCTGGCGCGCCAGGTCGTCGAGGCAGGACGAGCGGGCGCCGGTACCCTCCGGGTCGGCAACCTGGCGGCCCGACGGGACCTCATCGACGTACGCGACGTCGTCCGCGCCTACCGCCTCCTCCTCCAGCAGGGCGACCCGGGAGAGGTCTACAACGTCTGCCGGGGCACCTCGGTGGCCGTCAGCGAGGTGCTCGACCGGCTCCTCCGCCTCGCCGGGGTAGACGCCCACGTCGAGCTGGACCCCGCCAGGCTCCGCCCCGCCGACGTCCCCGACCTGCGCGGAGACCCAACCCGGCTGCACGAGCTGACCGGCTGGCGCCCGGAGGTGGACCTGGATACCACCCTGTCGGAGGTGCTCCGCTCGCTGGCGGGATGATCGGAACGCCCGCGGGGGCCTCTGGCGCGGGTAGCGGTAAGGGCCCGAGCGGCAACTACTTGGCAGCAAGGCACCGAGCTCGGCCGGCGGTGCTGGGTGCCGGCGGCTCCCCGGCGGCGCCGGACCGCCTGGTGGAGACCGGACCACCTGGTGGAGAACCGTGAGCGCTCAGGTGTCATCTACGTAGCCTTTGGGCTCACAGTGCTCCCTCGGTCGCCGGCGAGCGCCGGCCCCCCGAGCGCCGAGCCCCGGCCCGTCGCCGACCACCTCCCGGTACACCGAGCGGGTTGCGGCCACGAACGCCTCGGGCGTGTAGCGGCCCGCCCGGTCCCGGCCGGCGGCCGCCAGGGCCGCCAGGTCTGCGGAGCCGTCGAGCAGGGAGCCGAGCGCCGCGGACCACGCCTCCACGTCGCCGGGGGGGGCGTAGCACGCGGCGGCCCCGAGGACCTCGCGCAGGGCGGGTAGGTCGGAGGCGACTACCGGGCACCCCTGGCTCATCGCCTCGAGCGGGGGCATCCCGAAGCCCTCGTGACGGCTCGGGAAGGCGAACACCGCCGCCCCCCGGTACAGCGCCCACAGCGTTGCGTCGTCGACCCGACCGAGCTGCACCAGGTCCGCTCCGAGGTCACCGCGAGCAGCGGCGGGGACGAGGCCTTCGGGCAGCCAGCCGGCGTAGCCGGCGAGCACCAGCCGGGCACCGCGCCGCCCAGGGCGGCCGAGCGCGGCCATCGCCTCGACCAGGGTGCCCACCCCTTTGCGCGGCTCGAGCGAACCGATCCAGAGCACGTAGGGGACCCCGTCGACCCCGGCGGCGGACAGCCTCTCCCCGTCCCGGCCCCGGTCGGCATCGGGGGGCGGAGCAGTGAGCGCGTGGTGCACGACGCGGATGCGCGCGGCCGGCACGGGGGTGTGGGCGGCGATCTCCTCGGCGGCGGCGTGAGTGGGGGCGACAACCAGATCAGCGCGCCGTGCCGCGGCGGCCACACCCCGGGAGTGCCAGCGCCGGCCGCGGGGGGTGAAGGCCTCGGGGTGGAGCTCGGCGGCGGCGTCGTGGACGGTGACCACCAGGGGGGCCCCGGGTCGGCCGGGCACCGCCACGGAGGGGGCGTGCACCACGTCGAGGTCCCTGAGGTCCGGGGCGCCGAGAGCAAGGGGCGGCAGCCCGAAGCGCACCCAGGTCTCGTAGAGGGGGCGGCGGGGAAAGGGCAGCACCACGGCTGTCGGGCCGAGGCCGGAGCCGGCGAGCGCCGCGGCCAGCTCCCCGGGCCGGTGGCGGGCCACGAACGGAACCGGCTCGTCGACGGGCGGGAGGCTGCCCAGTAGCATCACCAGCTGCGCCGCGTGGCGGCCGATTCCCCCCGGAGACGGGGAAAGGAGCTGCTCGACGTTGACCGCTACCCGCACCCGGCGCCTCCTGTCCGTACAGCCGGCCGCTGACGGGGGCGGCTCGGAGACCGCTCTGCTCCGGATGCTCGGCGCGCTGCGCGACGAGGGTTGGGAATGCCACGTGGCGGTGCCCCACCCGGCGAGGCTGGCCCCTGAGTATGCCGCCGCCGGGGCGACCCTGCACGTGGTGCCGATGCGCCGGGTCACCACCCAGGGCCACTCGCTGGCCTGGGCGGCCTCCTACGCCGCCTCGTGGCCGGGCAGTGTCGCCGCCCTGACACGTCTGGCCCGGGGGCTCGGGCCCGACGTGGTCCACTCCAACTCGCTGCACAGCTGGTACGGCTGGGAGGTCGCCCGTCGCCTCGGGCTCCCCCACGTCTGGCACGCCCGGGAGATCGTGGTCCAATCGGGCGCGGCGCTTCGCCTGGAGCGTGCCGCGGTCCGCCGCTTCGCCGACCTGGTGGTCGCCACCTCCGAGGCCGTCGCCGGCCAGCTGGACGGCGCCCGGGTGCGGGTGGTGCTGGACGGTCCCGCCCCGGGGGAGTTCGGCCCGGAGCGGGCGGGGGGGCTCCGGGCGAGGGCCGGGATAGACGACACGGTGCCGCTGGTCGGCTCGGCCGCCCGGATCGACACCTGGAAGGGCTTCGACGTGCTCCTCGACGCGCTGCCCCTGGTCCGTGCGGAGCGCCCAGAGGTGGAGCTGGTCGTCGCCGGGCCGGTGGTGGGCGGCAAGGAGGACCTCGCCGAGCGGCTCTCCCGGCGGGCGAGCGGGCTCGGCGGTGTGCACTGGCTCGGCCCGCGCCGGGAGATGCCCGAGCTGATGGCCGACCTCGACGTGTTCTGCCAGGTCTCCACCGAGCCCGAGCCGCTCGGGATGGTGCATGCCGAGGCGTTGGCCAGTGGCACGCCGACGGTGGCCGGCTCCGAGGGGGGCCCGGCGGAGATCCTCGCCGGTCTCGGCCCGGGTGCGGGACGCCTGGTGCCCCCCGGGGACGCCGCGGCCCTGGCGCGCGCGGTGCTCGACCTGCTCCCCCCGGGGCCGTCGTCGACCGGTAGGCGCCGGTCCCGGCCGGTGCTGCGCCCGGCGAGCTCCCCGCCGTGGGCCGAGATCCTCGAAGGCGTGCTCTCCCGGCGGGACGTACCGCGGCGCGCCGCTCAGTCCCGGCTGCCGGCGACCAGGCGGTCGTAGAGCCCGGCGACGGCCGCCCCGGTCGCCTCCCAGGTGTAGCGGGCAGCCTGCCACCGACCGGCGTCCACCAGCCGTCGCCGTTCGCCGGCGTCGGTGAGCACCGCAAGCAGCGCCTCGGCGAGGGCGTCGGGGTCGCCGACGGGCACGAGGGCCGCCGCGTCACCGACCACCTCGGGCACCGCCCCCGCCGCGGTGGCGACGACCGGCACTCCGAGGGCCATCGCCTCGAGCGGGGGGAAGCCGAACCCCTCGTAGCGCGACGGGTAGGCGAGCGCCGCCGCCCCGCCGATCAGCGCTGCGTGGTCGGGCACCCATCCGAGCCGCTCGACGCGGTCGCGGTGGCTGGCGGCGGCGATCGCCGCGGCCAGCTCGGTCTCCCCCCACCCCTCCGGCCCGACGAGCAGCAGGCGCAGGTCGGCCAGCTCGCCGGCCACCCGGTCCCAGGCGGCCACCAGCCCGGGGAGGTCCTTGCGTGGCTCGGCGGTGCCGACCGCGATCACGTAGGGGGGGCCCGGCGGACGGGCGGTCGGTCCGGGGTCGGGGACGGTGAGCCCCCAGGGGACCACGTGGACCCGCTCGGCGGAGATGCCGAAGCGCTCGCGGACCTCTCCGGCGACGAACTGCGACGGGGTGTGCACGTGTGCGCCGGTGGCCGCCGCCCGGGCGACGAGCGCCGGGTAGCGCCGGGAGGCGGCGGTGACCAGCTCGGGATAGCGGAGGGGGGTCAGGTCGTTGACGGTCACCAGCCGCGGGGAGCGCCGGCTCGGGGGCACCACGAAGTTGGTGCCGTGCACGACGTCGACCGGCCCGGTCCACGCCTCGATCGCCGGGTGGTCGAAGCGGGCCCAGGCGAGCCCCAGCAACGCCGCGGGCATCGGCCCACGTCCGGGCAGCACCCCGGGGGGAAGTAGGGCGGGGAGCCGGCGCCAGCCGGTGCCGGTGAGGCCGTAGCCGACGACCCGGTAGGGACCGGCGGCGAGGGCGCCGATCAGGCCGGCGACGGCCACGCCTACCCCCGTTGGTCGCCCGAGCAGCGACGTGGCGTCGACGGCGACGGTCGGCATGGTGGCCGGTCACCCTACCGGCGCGGCCGGCACCCTCCGCAGCGACACGCACGGGCGGGCAGTAGACGCACCTCGTCAGGTGATCGGCCACGGTAGGTCGATGCCGAGCGCGAGGTGGACGGCCCGCTCCACCTGCCGCATCCGGGCAGTACCCAGGGCCGTGATGAGCCTCGAGAGCTGCCGACGCTCGATCGTGGCGATGGCGTCGAGGTTGGCCACGCACGGGCGGGGCATCCCATCCTCGTCGGAGTCCAGCTCGACCTCTGCGTCCAGGCCCCGAGCGCGGCGCGTGACCACCGCCACCGTGACGAGGGACCGCCAAACCTTGTCGGCATCTCAGGACAGCAACAACCCGGGTTGACGCTGGCCGGCAGGGTGCTGCGCCCACCAGACCTCACCGCGTCGCATCCGGCCCCCACTCCTCGTCGGCGCCTCGGGGCAGTGGCTCCTCGCCCGCTACCGTGGGGCGATGATCGCTGCCGTGGCCGGGGGGGTGGGGGGGGCCCGGATGCTGCGCGCCCTCTGCTCGGTCGTGGACCCCGCCGAGCTGACCGCCGTGGTCAACACCGGCGACGACGTCGTGCTGCACGGCCTGCACGTCAGCCCCGACGTGGACACCGTCGTGTACACCCTCGGCGGGGCGGCCAACCCCGATACCGGGTGGGGCCGGGTGGGCGAGACGTGGGAGGCGATGGCCGAGCTGCGCGCGCTGTCGGGCGGGCGGCTCTCGTGGTTCAACCTCGGCGACCGGGACCTCGGCACCCACCTGTACCGCACCGCCCGGCTGGCGGAGGGCGCCGGCCTCGGGCAGGTGACCGCGGAGATCGCCGCCCGCTTCGGCGTCGCCACCCGGGTGCTGCCGATGTCCGACGACCCGGTGGAGACGAGGGTCACCCTCGCCGGCGGGGAGGAGGTCGGCTTCCAGGAGTACTTCGTCGGCCGCGGCCACCAGGTGCAGGTGAGCGCGGTGCGCTTCGCCGGCGTGGAGTCCGCCCGCGCCGGCCCGGGCGTCCTCGAAGCGCTGAGCGAGGCCGACGCGATCGTCATCTGCCCCTCCAACCCGGTCGTCTCGGTCGCCCCGGTGCTGGCCGTCCCCGGGGTGGGCGAGGTGGTCGCCCGCCGGCGCGAGCGGGTGGTCGCGGTCTCGCCGATAATCGCCGGCCGCGCGCTCAAGGGCCCCGCCGACCGCCTCCTCGCCGAGCTGGGCCACGAGCCGTCGGTGGTCGGCATCGCCCGCCTGTGGTCGCCCTGGGCGGCCACCCTCGTGGTCGACGTGGCCGACGCCGGGTCGGCGCCGGCGGTGGAGGCCGCCGGCGTGCGCTGCGTGGTCGCCCCGACGGTCATGTCCGGCCCGGAGGAGTCCGCCGGCCTCGCCCGGACCGTGCTGCGGTCCGGGGTGGCGGCATGACCCTCACGCTGGTGCCCGTCGAGGGCATCCCCGAGGTCCGGCCGGGAGACGACCTGGTCGGGCTGATCGCCGAGCGCGCCGAGCTGGCCGCCGGCGACGTGGTCGTGGTCACCCAGAAGGTCGTCTCCAAGGCCGAGGGCCGCCTCGTCGAGGTGGACCCCGAGGACCGGGATGCCCGGGCCGAGTTGGTCGGGTCTGAGGCGGTGCGCATCCTGCGCCGCCGGGGGGACCTGATAATGACCGAGACCCGGCACGGGTTCGTGTGCGCCAACGCCGGCGTCGACCTCTCCAACGTCGAGCCGGGCTGGGCGGCTCTGCTGCCGGTCGACCCGGACCGCTCCGCCAGGCGGATCCGCGACGGCCTGCGGGCCCGCCTCGGGGTGAGCGTCGGGGTGGTCGTCTCCGACACCTTCGGGCGGGCCTGGCGCCGGGGCGTGACCGACGTGGCGATCGGCGTCGCCGGGGTCGCCGGCGTCGTCGACCTGCGCGGGAGGGCCGACGCGCTGGGCCGGGAGCTGGCGGTGACCGAGGTGTGCGTGGCCGACGAGATCGCCAGTGCCGCCGAGCTGGCCATGGGAAAGGCCTCGGCGGTCCCCGTCGTCGTGGTCCGGGGGGTGGACCCGTCCTGGCTCCGGGAGGCGTCGGTCGCCGGGGAGGTGGTGCGACCCCACCGAGAGGACCTGTTCCGCTGAGCCCGGCCCGGCCGAGCCCGTCCGAGCCCGAGGCCCGCTCAGGCCCCCCGGGCACGCCACCACCCGACGGTGGCGGCCGCCCCGTCGGCCAGGGCGGTCCACGGCTCCCAGCCGAGGTGCAGGCCGGCGCGCTGGGGGTCGAGCGCGAAGCGCCGGCGGGTCTCGGGGCGGCCGGGGACGGTGGCCGTGCTGACCTGCGCTCCGGCCGCCGCGGCGAACAGGCCGGCCAGGGCGGCGAGCGAGGTCTCGACCCCGGTCCCGACGTTGAGCAGGAGCCCGCTGCCCTTCACCGCCGCCCGGGCGAGGGCGTCGACGGCGTCGTCGACGTAGACGTAGTCGTCGGTGCAGCGCCCGTCGCCGGCCACCTCCAGCGCCTCGCCGGCGACGGCCGCGGCCGCGATGCGCGCCACCGGCCCGCCGTCGCGGCGGGGGCCGTAGACCTCGCCCATGGCGAGAGCGGTGTGCTCCAGGTCGTAGCGCTCCCGCCAGAGCCGGAGGGCGTCGAGGACCGCCCGCTCGGCGATCCCGGCTGTGGTCCGGGGGGAGAGCGGGTGGGACTCGCGCACCGGCAGCTGCTTGTCGGATGCCTCCGCGTACAGCTCGGCAGCCCGCAGGGCCACCACCACCTTGGCCGCCCCGCAGGCCCGGGCGGCACCGAGCAGCCCGAGGGCCCCGACCAGCACCGCGCCGGCCGCCTCGGCCAGGGTCACCCCCCGGCCAGGACGGGCGAGGTGGTAGACGACCTCGGGCTGACGGCGCCGGACGAGCTCACCCAGCGCGCGATCACGCACGTCGAGCTGGTGGAAGCTGACCCGGCCGGCGGCGCCCGCCCGGGCGTCGGCCAAGTTGGCGAGCGTCGCGGCGGACAGGTCGTCGACCACGTCGACGGTGTGGCCCTCGGCCAGGAGCCGCTCGACCAGGTGCGAGCCGAGAAAGCCCGCCCCTCCGGTGACGAGGACCCTCACGGCTCCGGCAGGCGGACCCCGGCGAGCCGCTGGCCGGCGCCGACGTGCACCTCGTCGCCGAGCACGCTGAGCTCGGCGACGCTTGCCCCGGGGCCCACCACCGATCCCGGCCCGAGCACCGAGTCCGACACCACCGCCCCCTCCCCCACCTCGGCGCCGGCGAGCAGCACCGAGCGGGCCACCCGGGCGTGCGCTCCCACCCTGGCGTCGGCGGCCACCACGCTGTCCTCGACCTTCGCCTCCGAGTCGACCCCGCCGGGCAGGGGCGTCTCGGCCGCGTGGAGGAGATTGGCCGCCAGATAGGTGGCCGGGGTGCCGGCGTCGAGCCACGGGGCGTCCGAGGCGAGGGCGAAGAGGCGCCCGGTGGCGGCCAGCGCGGGGAACGTCTCCCGCTCGATCGACACCGGCCGGCCCGCCGGGATGCGCTTCAGGACCTCGGGCTCGAGCACGTAGGTGCCCCCGTTGACCAGGTTGGTCGGCGCCTGCCCGAGCGGGGGCTTCTCGACGAACGCCAGCACCCGGCCGTCCCCGTCGGTGGGCACCACCCCGAACGCGGAGGGGTTGGCTACCGGGGTCAGGTGGATGGTCGCCAGGGCGCCGCTCCGGCGATGGAAGGCGACCAGCCCGGTGACGTCGAGCCCGGTGAGCACGTCGCCGTTGCACACGAGGAAGGTCTCCTCGACCCCCGCCTCCCCCGCGGCGAACGCGACCGCCCCCGCGGTGTCGAGCGGTCGGGGCTCGACCGCGTAGCGCAGCCGGACCCCCGCGCAGCACCCGTCGGGGTAGGCGGCCGTGAAGGCGTCGGGCCGGAAGCCGAGGGCGAGGACCACCTCGTCGACCCCGTGGCCGGCGAGGTGGGCGACGACCCGCTCGATCATCGGCCGGCCTCCGACGGGCAGCATCTGCTTGGGGGTGGCCAGGGTGAGGGGGCGCAGCCGGGTGCCCATCCCCCCGACGAGCACCACGGCTCTCACGAGCTCGAGGCGCTGCTGCCCGTGGTGCTCGACGAGCTCGACTTGGACTTCGAGGCGCCCTTGGTGGTGGTCGAGGTCGACTTGGTGGTGGTCGAGGTCGACTTGGTGGTGGTCGAGGTCGACTTGGTGGTGGTCGACGCCGGCGCGGTCGTGGTCGAGGTCGCCGCGGCGACCACCTTGTCGAGGTTCTTCTGGACGTACGCCGGTGGCGAAGGGATCTTGGCCTTGTCGGCCTGGGGGACGAAGGCGATCGTCACCAGCGCCTGGTCCTGGAGCCGCACCGTCCGGGGATCCTGGTTGAGCACGGTCCCCGTCGGTGCGCCGGCGAACGCGTACTGCTTGACGAAGACCTCCGCGGGCCGGGAACCGCAGTTGGTCCCGCTCACGTAGTCCTTGCCGCCCGGCAGCCGTACCTGGTTGCCCGAGAGGGTGAGGCCGACCGACGAGGCGAACACGCCGAGGGTGGCGTTCTTGCCCGCCGCGGCCGCCACCTTGGGGGCGACGTGGATGACCCCGTTGCCGGCGGTGCTGATCCCGGTCTTGGTGTGCGGCCGGTCGATCGGCTTCTGCCACTTGCCGCAGACGTCGATGGCGTACCCCTCGTTCCAGGCGGTCCCGCCGACGCGCGGGGCGACCTGCGCGTTGCGCGCGGTGGTGTTGGCCAGCTTGGCCTGGTAGCTCTGGCGGCTGGTGTAGGTGAGGGCGACGCCGATCACCACCACCACCGCGATGGCGAGCGTGTAGCCCCAGGAGCGGCTCCGCCGGTTGACCCGACCGCCGCCGATGCCGGCGGCGCGAGCCACCTTCTTGCTGGAAGACGCCTTGCCCATGAGGCGTCCAGGCTACCGGGCCGGAGGCCCCGGCTCGGATCGGACCGCCTGGCGGGCGGAGCCCGGGGAGACGCGGTGGGCGGCCGCAGCCACCGCGACCCGGCCGACGAGCCCGGCGGCGACCACCGGTAGGGCGAGACGCCGGGGCCCGGTGGTGCTACGGCAGGCAAAGCGCCACAGTGAGCGGTGGTGGGCGGCGAGCATCCGGTAGGGGTGGCGGCCGGCCGAGACACCCTGCACGTGGGTCACCGCGGCTGCCGGCTCGAAGCCGACCTCCCATCCCGCCCGGGCCGCCCGCCAGCACAGGTCGACGTCCTCCAGGTACATGAAGTACGCCGGGTCGAACCCGCCCACGTCGTCCCACGCCTGCCGGCGGGCGAGCAAGCACGCCCCCGACACCCAGTCCACCCGGGCCGGCCGGCGGTGGTCCCAGTCGAGCATCCGGTACCGGGCGGTGAAGCGGTTCCCCGGGCGCACCAGCCCCAGGACCCCGTGGCCGACGGCGTCGACCAGGTCGGGGAAGGTGCGGGCCGAGGGGTACACGCTCCCGTCGGGGTTGCACACCAGCGGGCCCACGAGGCCGAGGCCGGCGTCGGCCTCCAGGCGGGCCACGAGGGCGTCGACCGCGCCGGGGTCCACGACCACGTCGGGGTTGCACACGAGCAGGTACCGGCGGCCGCTGCGGCTCGCGCCGAGGTTGGCGGCGCGGCCGTAGCCGACGTTGCCGCCGGCGTCGACCCAACGCAGCTCGGGATCCGCCCGCCGAGCGGTGGCCTCCTGACGGGCGCACGAGGCGTTGTCGACGACGATCCGCTCGCCGACCCCGGTTGCCCGCAGCGACGCCAGGCAGTCCCCGAGGTGCCCACCCGAGCGGTACTCGACGACGACGGCGGCGACGTCGGCCGCCGTCGCGGTCACGCTCGCAACCGCCGGACGGTGCGCTCCAGGGCCTCGTGGTGGTCGGGGAGCAGCCGGTCGCCGGCGAGGCGCAGGGCGGCGTTGTCAAGGACCGAGTTGGCCGGCCGGGGGGCAGGGCGAGGCGGGTCGAGCGCCGCGGTGGTGATCGGCCGGACCCGACCGGGGTCCTGGCCGGCGGCGGACATCACGTCCCGGGCGAAGTGGTACCAGGTCGTCGCGCCCTGGTTGGTGACGTGGAACACCCCCGACCGGCGGGCCACCCCGAGCCGGTACAGGGCCTCGGCCAGGTCGTCGGTGAACGTCGGGCAGCCTCGCTGGTCGTCCACGAAGGCGAGGGGCCCGCCACCCTCCGCGAGGCGCAGGATCGTCTTCACCATGTTCGAGCCGTGCGGACCGCACACCCACGAGGTGCGCACGATCGTCGCCCCGGGGCAGGCGGCGGCCACCTCCCGCTCCCCGCCGAGCTTGCTACGCCCGTAGACCGACAGCGGGCCGGGCGGGTCCCACTCGACGTAGGGCTCGGCCCGGGTCCCGTCGAAGACGTAGTCGGTGGACACCTGCAACAGGTGGGCCCCGGCGCGCGCCGCCGCCTCGGCCAGGTGGCGGGCTCCGAGCGCGTTGACCCGCCAGGCCCGGTCCGGGTCCGCTTCGCACGCGTCGACCGCGGTCCAGGCGGCGGCGTTGACGATCAGGTCGGGGGCGTACGCGCCGACGAGCGCCGAGACGGCGTCGCGGTCGCCGACGTCGAGGCGGGCGTGGTCCACGGCCAGCAGCTCGTGGTGCGCGGCCGCGGCGAACACCGCCTGCAGGTCGGTGCCGAGCTGGCCGCCGGCTCCGGTCACGAGGACCCTCACCGGGAGGAGGGGGCGGACACGAGCGGCTCCCACCACCACCGGTTGTCCCGGTACCACTCGACGGTCTCGGCCAGTGCGCCGTCGAGGCTGCGGGTCGGGGACCAGCCGAGGGCCCGGGCCTTGGAGGTGTCCAGCGCGTAGCGCCGGTCGTGGCCGGGCCGGTCGGCGACCACCTCGATGCGCTCCGGCCCGGCCCCGACCAGCGCGAGGATGCGCTCGGTCAGCTCGCGGTTGGTGATCTCCGCGCCCGCCCCCAGGTTGTAGATCTCCCCCTCTTTCCCCTCCCGGAGCACCAGGTCGATCCCGGCGCAGTTGTCGTCGACGTGCAGCCAGTCCCGCTGGTTGAGCCCGTCGCCGTAGAGCGGCACGCGCTTCCCTTCGAGCAGGTTGGTCGTGAACCGCGGGATGACCTTCTCGGGGTACTGCCAGGGCCCGAAGTTGTTCGCGCTGCGGGTCACCACGACCGGCAGGCCGTAGGTCGCGTGGTACGACAGGGCGATCAGGTCGGCGCCCGCCTTCGATGCGCTGTAGGGCGACCGGGGGGCGAGCGGGCCGGTCTCAGCCGAGCGGCCGGTCTCGACCGAACCGTAGACCTCGTCGGTGCCGATGTGCACGACCCGCCCGACGCCGAGCTCCGAGCAGACCCGCATGACGGTGTTGGTGCCCACGCAGTTGGTGACCACGAACGCGTCCGGGCCGGTGATCGAACGGTCCACGTGGCTCTCCGCGGCGAAGTGCAGCACCGCGTCGGCCCCCTTGGCCGCCGCGGCGAAGGCCCTCGCGTCGCACACGTCTCCCTGCACGAAGCGGAACCGTGCTCCGAAGCGGCGCTCCACGTCCCGCAGCGTGGAGCGGTTGCCGGCGTAGGTGAGGGCGTCGTAGACCGTCACCCGATCCTCGGTGCGGGCGAGGACGAGCCGGCAGTAGTTGGAGCCGATGAAACCGGCCCCGCCGGTGACCACCAGGTGCATGCCCGACGAGGGTAGGCGACGCCACGCCGGGCCGGGAGCTCGAGAAGCTCGGCTCTCACTCTCAGTGGCTCGCACGAAACGTTGTCTTGTGCCACCACTGGACCACCGTTCCTCCGGGCCCCGGCGAGCACCAGCCGTCCAGTCCCCAGTAGCCGGCCAAGAACCCCGGCTCCACCGGTGCCCCCCTTCGCGGGGGGGCAACTGCTTGGCAGTTCGACTTCTTGACAGTTCGACAACGCCGATCTAGGATTAGCATCCAAGCGCTTTCGGCGTCAACTGGATGGCGTCTTACAGATACACTCCTAACTTATACTACAAGGGTCTTGCCAATGCGAGGAAGGATCCCTCTCTTCTTGGTGGTTTCGCTGGCCGCGGCAGTTGTGTCACCAGGGGTGAGCCAAGCAGCACCTCCCCTGCCCCCCCCCCAAGCGCTCCGACCCAGGAATGCAGCATATCAGTCGGAGCTCCCTTCGCCGAGTCAGACTCTCCGGCAGATCCCGGTGTGACGTACGTCGATACGTCCCAGGTCGATGCAACGGTGTCTTGTTTTCGGGACTTCCCCTCAATGGGCACAACTGCTATTTTCCACTACAGAACGTCCGCAGCAGGGGGTCCAGATGGCTCCGGAGCCCAGAAGGGCCCAGCCACTCAATGCGACTATACAACGGACCTCTGTTCTACGCACGTACAGTACAGTCGCACTCTTCTGTGTGACGTCCCCTACACTTTCTATGCCTACGGAAGCGCGTCTGCGACTGTCGACGGCTATGCGCTGCCGCCGAACGACGGGTCACAGCGGACCAGGCACTCGGAGAATCCGCCCGGATCCGATTGCCCAGGAGCGCCGCAAGCAGCAGCGTTGGCGGCATCTCGGCCTCGATGAGATTCGACCGTGCTCTGCATAGGGCATGCAGTCTGCCGAGCACCCCTTTCAAGGGAGTTGCCTCGGCTCACCCGAGGCAGCGCCTTCATGATTCGACATCGAGAACGTGCGACCAGGACATAAGGGACGAATGCATGTGAGCCCACCCGATGAGGGTTCGCCGGAGCGACGATCTCATCGTCCGGAGCCGATAGGGCAAGCAGACTTTTTGTTGTTCGAGTCTGCAGCGGCTGTATCAGGCTACTCATTCCGTACGGAGCGTAATCCCGGGTACGAGGACTTCGTCCGAGGTAGCTTTCCAAAGATTATCGCATTCTGCCAGCAGGAGCTGTCCCGTCTTGGCGGACAAGACCCTTAGCAGAGCCGGTTTGGCCGACGAGCTGACCGTGCTGCATCCCTGCGGCCTACCGATAGTTCTATGCCAGCACTTCCTTCTGGCTCCCGTGAACCAGGATTAGTACAGCTAAGGACCCGAGCGGCAACTACTTGGACGGCCGAAGGCCGAGAACTCTGTGCTGACAGGGCCGAAGTTGGTGCGGCGTCCAAGTAGTTGCCGGAAGGGTCCTAAGCCGGATCGTCCCCGGGTCCAAGCTGGCGGACCTCCAACCCGGGGGTCTCTATCAGACCAGCCACGAGCTCCGCCGGCCCCCCCACGCAGCGCCAGTCGTCATCCCACATCCAGGACACCAGCCAGGAGTGGTCCGCGGGGAAGATCATGTCCGGTGCCGGTGCACGCCAAGAGCGCGGATCTTGTCGCCATCGTGATGCCTCGTCCCTGGAACCCAGCACGAACACGTACCTCCAGCCCCAGTACAATGTCGTGCGGGGTGCGTCCGGAAACACGACGTCATCGGCTCCTGCGGCCAGATAGCCAAGCCACCATCGTCGGTCGGCAGGATAGTCCCCCAGGACTGCGAGGAGAGCCAGGAAGTTCGAGGCGCGACCCTCATCTTGGCTGGGCACCTGAATCGTTGCGTATGCCGGAAACACAGGGGGAATGGCTGCCGCGATCGTATGGGCTGCTCCCAAGGACTCCCGAATCCAGGCCACGTCGGCATCTGTACCGATGGCCCACCGCTGGCCATCTTTGGAGCACGTCACCGCCTTGGCAGGCTCGCGTTTGCTCACCCCTTCACCTCACCGGTGCTCTCGAGATAGTCCAGCTCAACCATGTGAAGGGTGACAGTGACGGTTGCTCCAGCGGGGGGATCGACTCCGATTGCGCGGACCCGCCGTCCGTGTCCTGATACAACTACTGGCCGCATGACAACTTGACCTGTCCATGGACTTGGAGGCCGCCAGGTGGATTTAGTGGCAGCTACGGTAGTCGGTGGGTCCAGGTAGGTCAAGCGTGCCCGGTCAGGGGTCGGGGGAGATCCGGTGTCGGCAGGTCCTGCCCCATTGGATTGGAGGACATGGAAGCCGGCGGGGCCTCTGTTCGGCCCCCGCCGGCACCGGCCGGGGCTCAGCCCAGGTCCACCTGGCTGTGGTCCCCGACCATCAGCCGGATGGCCCGGGGGAGCTGCGCGGAGCGGGTGACCTCCACGTGGTGGCCGAGCAGGCTGTCCTCGATGCGGCCGGCGTCGAGGACCGAGGAGTCGTCGAGCATCACCGAGTGCTCCACCTCGCAGCGCTCCAGCCGGCAGCGCCGCCCGATCGCGCTGAACGGCCCGACGAAAGCGTCGACGACCTCGGTGCCTTCGCCGATCACCGCCGGGCCCCGCACGTGGGAGCGGACCAGGCGGGCGCCGGCCTCGAGCACCACCCGGCCCTCGACCCGGGAGGCGTCGTCGACCTCGCCTTCGAGGCGGGCCTCGAGCTTCTCGAGCAGCAGGCGGTTGGCGTCGAGCAGCGGGGTGAGCTTGCCGGTGTCGATCCACCAGCCCTCGAGGATCTCCGAGCGGACCCGCCGCCCGTGGTCGACGAGCCACTGGATGGCGTCGGTGATCTCGAGCTCGCCCCTCTCGGAGGGGCCGATCGAGGCCACCGCCTCGTGGATCGACCGGTCGAACAGGTACACCCCGACCAGCGCCAGGTCCGAGGGCGGGTCGGCGGGCTTCTCGACGAGGCGCACGACCCGTCCGGCGGCGTCGAGCTCGGCCACCCCGAAGCGCTGCGGGTCGGGTACGTGGGCGAGGAGGATCTGGGCGGCGGCCGGCTCGGCCGGCGCGTCGGTGAGCGACGGGGCGAGGGTCTCGGCCCGGTCGGCCTCGAAGCGCTCCACGAACGAGCGCAGGTCCTGTTCGAGGAGGTTGTCCCCGAGGTACATGACGAAGTCGTCGTCTCCGAGGAACTCGCCGGCGATCCGCACGCAGTGCGCCAGCCCGAGGGGCGCCTCCTGGGGCAGGTAGGTCACCTCGGTCCCCCAGGCCGAGCCGTCCCCGACGGCGGCCTCCACCTCCGCGGCGGTGTCCCCGACGATCATCCCGACCTCCTTGATGCCGGCAGCCGCGATCGCCTCCAGGCCGTAGAAGAGGATCGGCTTGTTGGCCACCGGGACCAGCTGCTTGGCGCGGGTGTGGGTGATCGGCCGCAGCCGGGTGCCCGCCCCGCCGCAGAGGATCAGGGCCTTCACGACCACCGAGCCTATTCGCCTACCCGACCGACCGCAGGTGGACCACGTCGGCGGCCGCGAGCGCCTCCACCCGCCGGGCAGGGGCGCCGGCGGGGGCGGCCGGGCCGGGGGCGGCGGCGGGGAGCTCGACGAGCAGCCGGCCGGCGGCGTCGACGCCGAGCGCGAAGCCCTCCCACACCCCGCGGGCGTCTTGCACCGACACCCGCCGCCCGACGGTGGCGCACGCCGCGGCGTAGGCCGCGGCGACCTCGTCCCAGCGCCCGCAGCGGCGGTCCAGGTCACAGAGCAGCGCGGCGAGCAGGTCCGAGCGGTCGACCGGCCGGCCGGCGGCCTCCTCGGCGCTGGCCGCCCCCGGGGGCGCGGCCGACACGTTGAGACCGATCCCGACGACCACCGCCTCGCCGACCACCTCGGCCAGCACCCCGGCGAGCTTGCGGTCCCCGACGAGGAGGTCGTTGGGCCACTTGATCGCCGGGCCGAAGCCCGCCTCCTGCCGGCACGCGCCGGCCGCGGCGAGCGCCACCGCCGAGGTCACCAGGTGCAGCCGCTCCGCCGGCAGGTCGGGGCGAAGGAGGACCGAGACGAGCAGCGCGCTCCCGGGAGGGGCGTCCCAGCGCCTCCCGAGCCGCCCGCGCCCGGCGCTTTGGTGCTCGGCGGCGACGACCACGCCTTCGGGGGCGCCGGCCCGGGCGAGGTCGGCGACCACCCGGTTGGTCGAGTCGGTCCGCTCCAGGACCGACACGTCGCGAAACCGCGTGCCCGACACCCGGTCCCGCACAACTCGCTCGAGGAGGCTCACGGTGCCAGACTGCCTCCCCGTGCCGAGCAAGGTCCTGATCGCCAACCGGGGAGAGATCGCCGTCCGAGTCGCGCGCACCTGCCGGGAGCTGGGGGTGGGGACCGTCGCGGTGTACTCCGAGCTCGACCGCGACGCGCTGCACGTGCGCCTCGCCGACGAGGCCTACGCGCTCGGCGGGCGCGCCGCGGCGGAGAGCTACCTGGACACCGGGCGGATCCTCGACGTGGCGGCGCGCAGCGGGGCCGACGCGCTGCACCCGGGGTACGGGTTCTTCTCCGAGAACGCCGGGTTCGCCCGGGCGGTGGGCGCCGCGGGCCTCCGCTGGATCGGCCCGCCGCCGGAGGCGATCGAGGTGATGGGCGACAAGATCAGCTCCCGCCTGGCGGCCGCCCGGGCCGGGGTGGCCGGGGTGCCCGGCACGACCGAGGTGATCCGCTCGGCGGCCGACGTCGTCGCCTTCGGCGAGACCCACGGCTGGCCGGTGGCGATCAAGGCGGCCTTCGGGGGCGGCGGGCGGGGAATGCGGGTCGTGGCCTCCGCGGACGAAGCCCCCGAGGCCCTCGAGTCCGCCCAGCGGGAGGCGGAGAAGGCCTTCGGCCGTTCGGAGAGCTACCTGGAGCGCTACCTGACCTGGCCCCGGCACGTGGAGGTCCAGGTGTTCGCCGACCGCCACGGCCACTGCGTCCACCTCGGCACCCGGGACTGCTCGGCGCAGCGCCGCCACCAGAAGCTCATCGAGGAGGCCCCCGCACCCGGCATCCCCCCCGAGACCCTCGCGGCGATGGGCGACGCCGCGGTGGCGGTCGCCCTCGCCTGCGGCTACGAGAACGCCGGCACCGTCGAGTTCATCTACCAGGACGGGGAGTACTGGTTCCTCGAGATGAACACCCGGCTCCAGGTCGAGCACCCGGTCACCGAGCAGGTCGTCGGCCGAGACCTGGTCGCCCTCCAGCTGGCCGTCGCCGACGGCGAGCCCCTGCCGTTCACCCAGGAGCAGGTCGCCCTCACCGGGCACGCCTTCGAGGTGCGGATCAACGCCGAGGACCCCGCCGGAGGACGCTTCCTGCCCTCCCCGGGGACGATCACCCGCTTCTACCGCCCCGACGGCTACGGGGTGCGCACCGACGCCGGCTACGACGAGGGCGACACGGTCAGCCAGTACTACGACAACCTGATCGCCAAGCTCGTCACCTGGGGGCCCGACCGGGAGGCGGCCCGCCGGCGGATGCTCCGGGCCCTCGACGAGCTGGTGATCGAGGGGGTGGCCACGACCGTGCCGGCCGACACGGTGATCCTCTCCCACCCCGACTTCGTCGGGCTCCGCCACTCGACCAACTGGGTCGAGCAGGCCCTCGACCTCTCCGGGGTGGCCTCCCCCGCACCCCCGCCGGCGACCGGCGACGCCGGCGGCGACGCCAAGGTCCGCCGCGACGTCGACGTCGAGGTG
>JAJZWW010000457.1 GCA_021846485.1 Actinomycetes bacterium | reverse complement strand
GAAGCAGCCGAGACCACCGGCCCCGCTCCCGCCCCCCCGGGGACCGCCGGGCCGGCCGATCGGAGCGGCGCTGCCCCCGGCGGGACCCGCCGGCCGGGCAGGGGACGCAACCTCGCCGAGTGGGTGGTGATCGCCGTGGTCGCCCTTCTCGCTGCGCTCGCTGTGAAGACCTGGGTCCTGCAGGCGTTCGTGATCCCGTCGGGGTCGATGGAGCCCACGATCCACGTGGGTGACCGGGTGCTGGTGGACAAGCTCGCCTTCGACTTCGGGCCGGTGCGCACCGGCGACATCATCGTCTTCCGCAAGCCCCCGGCCGACACCGAGGGCGGGAACATCAAGTACCTGATCAAGCGGGTCGTCGGCCTTCCCGGCCAGACGCTGCGCTCGGGCCCCGACGGGCGGATCTACGTCGACGGGAAGCTCTTGCGCCAACCCTGGCTGACCTCGCTCGGCGAGACCCCCGACCAGCCCCCGATCTGCGACCCGTCGCTGTCCCGGGTCGACTGCGTGGGCAACACCCTGCACCTGCCCAAGGGCGAGTACTACGTCATGGGCGACAACCGCGGCAACTCCGACGACTCCCGCTACTGGGGACCGGTGAGCTCCCGCCTGATCGTCGGCCAGGCGTTCCTGCGGATCTGGCCACCCGGCCGGATCCACTGGTTCTGAGCCGAGAGGCCGGCGCCGGGACCCCGGGAGCGCCGATCGTTAGGACCCTTCCGGCAACTACTTGGACGGCGTTACCAACTTCGGCCGTGTCAGCACACAGTTCTCGGCCTTCGGCCGTCCAAGTAGTTGCCGCTCGGGCCCTTAAGTTAAGGAGCCCGGCCAGACCGCCGATATCTCTCCTGGCGACCGAGATGCGGTCCAGGGAGCAAGGAGCGACCGGTGGCGACTGTCCGTGCGAGCTGCCCGAGCTGCGGCGACGTCGAGACGACGACGCGAGCGGTGCAGGTACTGCGCTGCGCGACGACCGGGAGCGCCGCCTACGCCTTCGTCTGCCCCACGTGCCGGCTCCGGGTGGCCAAGGAGGCCTCCGAGCGCGTCGTGAGGGTCCTGGTCGACGCCGGCGCGGCGGTCCTCTCCTGGGAGATGCCTGCCGAGCTCGACGAGCCGAGGCAGGGGGCCCCGGTGACCCACGACGACCTCCTGTCGTTCCACCTCGACCTCCTCGCGCCCGGATGGCTGGAAGCCCAGGTCGCCACGCTGCGGGCCGTCGAGCTCGGTCCCTGAGCCGAGCCGGTCGGCCAGACTGGGGGACGATGACCTGGGCCTGGATGGCGCCCCTCGCGCTCGGCGCGCTCGCCGCCGCCGTCGCCGGCTGTGGGGCCCGCCGGCTGCGGGGGGAGACCGCCCGGCTGAGCGCCGGGGCCCGCCGGCTGCGGGGGGAGACCGCCCGGCTGAGCGCCGGGGCCGAACCTCCACCCGGGGCCGCCGGCCCAGCCCGCCGGTAGGCGGCAGGTCGGGCCCGGTAACATCGGGGGCGTGTTCGACCTGAGCCCAGAGAAGCTCCTAGTGCTCGGGATGATCGCCCTCGTGGTCCTCGGTCCCGACCGCCTCCCCCAGGCCGCCCGGCGGGCCGGCAGGCTGCTCGCCCAGATGCGCCAGATGAGCGGCGGGCTGCAAGAGGAGATGCGCAGCGCCCTGGCCGAGCCCCGCCAGGCCCTCGAGGAGGCCCGCCAGGAGCTCGGCCTGCCGGGGATCCCCCGCGTGCCGAGCGTACGCCGGGCGGTGGTCGACACCCTGACCGGGGCGGTCGACACCACCAGCCGGGTGCCGGCGTCATCCAACGGGGCGCTCGACGCCGGACCAACAGGCGGGCTGCCCCCGACGCCCGACGATCCCGCCCTCAACTAGGAGCCCGACGTGGCCCTGACCGACGAACGAGAGGTTCTCGCCGACGGCCTGCCCGGCCCGGAGCCGTCCCCCGATCCGGGCAGCATGACGCTGTTCGAGCACCTTGCCGAGCTGCGCAACCGGATCGTGGTGTGCGCTCTCGCAGTGGTCGTCACGACGGTGGCGGCCTGGTTCTTCTACGGCTCGGCGATCCACTTCATGCGCCAGCCGTACTGCCAGTTCGCCCGGCTGCACCCGGGCAACACCTTCGACAACTGCCGGCTGTTCATCACCGGGCCGCTCGAGGGCTTCACCACCCGCTTGAAGGTGAGCCTCTACATCGGCTTGGCGCTCGCCGCGCCGGTGTGGTTGTGGGAGCTGTGGCGCTTCATCACCCCCGGGCTGAAGAAGAACGAGAAGCGCTACATCGTCCCCTTCGTCGCCGCGGCCACGGTCCTGTTCGCCCTTGGGGTGGCCGTGGCGATCTACGTGTTCCCCAAGGCACTGCGCTGGCTGATCCTCGTGAGCGGACCGGGGATCGTGCCGATCTTCTCGCCGAGCAAGTACTTCACGCTGTACGTGTTCATGGCCCTGGTGTTCGGGGCGGTGTTCATCTACCCGCTGATCCTCGTCGCCCTGGAGCTGAGCGGCGTGGTGCCGAGCGCCCGCTGGCGCAAGTGGCGGCGCCCGGCGATCGTCGCCCTGGCGTTCGTGGCAGCGGTCGCCACGCCGAGCAACGACCCGATCTCCTTCACCGCCTTGTTCGTGCCGATGTACCTGTTCTACGAGATCGCGATCGTCGTCGGGCGGGTGATGAAGAAGTAGCCGTGGTGACGGTCCCCGCCTCCACCGCCGCGAGGAGCTAGAAAGGCAGTCGTGGTCCCCGCCACCCGGGCCGCCCGGAGCGACCCGCCCGACCCCCCCCCGCCCGGCCCCGGAGCCCCCCGCCCGACCCGGGCCAGCTTCGAGGCCGGCCTCGGCTTCGAGCCCGACCGGTTCCAGAGCGACGCCCTCGACGCCCTCGACGCCGGCCGGAGCGTGGTGGTCGCCGCCCCGACCGGGTCGGGCAAGACCGTGGTGGCCGACTACGCGGTCACCTTGGCGTTGGCCGCGGGGGGAAAGGTGTTCTACACCACCCCGCTCAAGGCACTCTCCAACCAGAAGTACGGCGAGCTGGTCCGCCGTCACGGCCCGGCGCGAGTCGGCCTGCTCACCGGGGACAACGCGATCAACGGGGACGCCGAGGGGGTGGTCATGAC
>JAJZWW010000456.1 GCA_021846485.1 Actinomycetes bacterium | reverse complement strand
GATCCCCCCCGCCCCCTAGGAGCCTGGGTCCGAACCGCGTAGCAGCCACGGTGACCTGAGCGCATGCTCGCCGACGCGGCCGGCCTGGTGCGATCCGGCACCGTCCAGGGCTCGTTGAGCCCCGTTGGCGAAGCCTCATCAGCGCCTCGGTGGGCCCGGAGGACCCCCGGGGGCTCTCAGGTGGCCCGGAGGGTCACCTCGGCGCGGGCGTTGCGGAGCTTTCGCAGGTTGTGGCAGAGGCTGTGGAGCGTCCACTCGCCCCTCGCGCCGTCAAGGCCCCGCAGGCGGAGCTGGCCGGCGTTCTGGCGGACCTTCATCTGCCCAAAGACCGGCTCGACGATGGCCTTGCGCCGGGCGTAGTCCTTGCGACCCTTCTTCGTGCGCAGCCGCCGCGCCATTCGCTCGCGGCTCGTGAGCCCCTTTGGGATGCGCCCCTTCGGGGCGGCTGGCACCTGCTCGTCGCGGCGCAGGCGCCCCGTGGCGACGAGGGCGTCGATCTCGGCCTTCTCGAGCGCCTCCAGGTTGTCCTTTGAGCAGTAACCGGCATCCGCGAGCACGAGGCGTGGGCGGGCCTCGATGCCTGCCTCGCAAAGGCGCGTCGTCGTCGCCTCGATCATGGAGAGCAGCTGGTCGGCGTCTCCTGCCTGCTGGGTGACGACGGCCGCGAGGACTACCTGGGAGGCCTCGTCGCCATGGCCTGGGCGTTGAAGGCGTAGTGGAAGCCGTCGTTCGTCTTCATCATCCGCGCCTCGGGGTCGGTGAAGCTTCGCTGGGCCGTCGGCTTCGGGCTCGCCTCGTCGGCGGCGGCCTCCTCTGCGGCAGCGACCTCCTCCTCGCTTGCGCCCTTCTCCATCGCCTTCTCGGCGGCCTTGCCGGCGGCGTTGTCCCTCGCCTCCTCCTCGAGCGCCTCCTTCGCGGCACGGAGCCTAGAAAGGCGCGAGGTGCGCCGGGCGAGCTCGGCGGGGATCTCATCCCCGCGACGGTCCTTGCCGAAGGCCTCGTCCTCGTCCAGGTCGGCCTGCTCGGCCGCAGCAAGCAGGGCCGCCACCTCGTCCTCGAGCTGGCCGATCTTCGGGCCGATGCGCTCGTAGCTCATCGCCTTGTGCCTCGAGGCCGAGGCCCGAAGCTTCGTGCCATCGAGCGCGACCCGGCCGAGGCGCACGAGCCCCGCCTCGGCGCACAGCGCCAGCACCTGGACGAACAGCTGGTCGAGGGCCTCGAGGTGCCGGCGGCGGAAGCGGGCGATGGAGCGGTAGTCCGGGCCCTGGTTGGCCGACAGGAACCGGAAGGCGACATCGACGACACAGCGCCGCTCGATCGCCCGGGACGAGCTCACCCCGGTCGAGTAGCCGTAGAGGAGGAGCTTCAGCATCATCCTCGGGTCATAGGGAGGGGCCCCGTCGGTTGTCAGGTAGGCGTCGTAGATCGGGGAGAGCTCGAGCAGCTCGTCGACGACCTCGGAGACGAAGCGGGCCTCGTGGTCCTCGGGGAGCCAGTCGTCGAGGCTCGGCGGCAAGAGGAAGGACTGGGCCTGGTCGTAGTGGCGGAAGGTCTTCGCGCTCCCCGCAGGCATGCGTGCCCGCGACGGCGATGGCACCTCCTCGACCTCGAACAACGCCTCGTCACTGCGACCTTCGCCCATGGCGAGAATTCTCCCGCACCAACGGGCGAATCGCGAATCTGAACCCTGAGGACGGCGACCTCAGCCGCTCAAGGGGCCCGAGGGTGGGACTGGCCGGTTCTGACCCAGGCTCCTAGCCCGCAGCGGCTTGGGCCTCGATGGTGACCGCGTAACCCATCTTGCGGAGCTGGTCGAGGGCGCGGTGCTTTGCCCGGTCGGGGTCGAGGCGGGTGTAGAAGTCGCCACCGGGATCGTCGTAGGTGGCGCCGGTCGTGAGCATGTTCCAGACGGCGATGAGCATGGCGGCGGATCGCGTCTCGTCGGGGACCGGTGAAGGCGATCGTCGCACTGGAGCACAGTCATGCAACACGGTTGACGAGGTGGTCGTCATGCACCACTCCGCTGGACTTGTCCCTCGCACCGGCGGGGCTCGGTCAAGCTCCCGTTCAGGTGCCGTGCGATACGTGATGCTTCGTCACACGAGGCCCGTCACCCAGCGATCGAGTCGGATCTCAAAGATGGCTTTGACATTCCAAGAACAGACCGAGCCAGGCCACGACCGACGCGAACGGCGGTGGCGGGCCTCGAACTGTCGTCTCTCCGTGCGCGGCGCCGCCGCCGACGACGTGGCGGTGCGGCAGGAGGTCGAGCGGGTGGTCGTGGAGCACGAGATGCAGGCGATCCTCGACTACTCACGCCGGCCCGCAGATGCCAACCCCGAGTGGCGGCACAACGCAGGCATCGTCGCAGCGATGGCCCTGCTGTCGCCCGATGAGGCGGCAAGGATGAAGGAGCAGTGGATGGCGCTGCTGGCGCCCTATACCGCCCGGGTCAACGACGGCCGTCCCACGTCCCCCGACCGACGTCCCGTCCGCTACTTCCTGGCAGCGACCCCCCTGCCGAGCCCGCGACTTGACGCAAAGGATCGGACCGGTGAGTGTCCGCCACATCGACTTCCAGAGCACGGCGCCCACCCCCACCGCCCTTGCGATGTGCTGGAGCCACGGCACGCCCGCACGACGCCGCACCACCGGGCCGCCGATCCAGGTCCACTGGTGTGAACCGCACACCGTCATCCTGCGTCAGAGCAAATCGGTCAGCTACGAAGCGCCGTTCATGTACCTTCTGTTCGGCAACGACCGCGCCGTGCTGTTCGACACCGGCGCCACCGCCGACCCCGCCAGGTTCCCGCTGCGCGCCACCGTCGACGCGCTTGTCGACACATGGCTGTCGGAGCACCCCCGCTCGGCCTACGAGCTCGTCGTCGCCCACACCCACGGGCACAACGACCACGTCGCCGCCGATGCCCAGTTCGACGGACGCCCCGCCACGACGGTGGTCGGCCGTGAGCTCGAGACGGTCCAACGCTACTTCGGCTTCACCAGCTGGCCCGACCAGGTCGTGAAACTCGACCTCGGCGGTCGGGTGCTGGAGGTCACCGGCAGCCCCGGCCACCACCGGGCGGCGATCACCGTGTACGACCGAT
>JAJZWW010000455.1 GCA_021846485.1 Actinomycetes bacterium | reverse complement strand
GTTGCGGTCGTAGATGCCGCCGCGCAGGGCGGGCTGCGCCTCGGTGGCGGTCACCTCGGCGGCCCCGATGGCGGCGTAGCGGTGGGCCTCGAAGCCCTGGACCAGGATCAGCCGTCCGGCCAGCACGGCGAAGACGGCGGCGATGACGAGCCGCATCGCCGCCACCCGGCTCGACACCGCTGGCCGGCCGGTGCCGGATCCGCCCGGGCGGCTCCGTCGCGCCCGGCGGTCTCCCCCGGGCCGTTCGAAGCCGCGGCCAACCGGCGTCGGCCGCCGTGCGGCGAAGCGCGGGCGGCCGGTGTGGGGTGTGCCAACCCCACGGCGGCGGGGCGACCCGCCGCCTCGCTCCCCCGGCCCCGTCACCGGCTGGGGCCCGAGCGGCTGCTCGGGCGGGGCGCGGACCTCCGATGGGTGGTGGTGGTGTGACGGGCCGAGCCGGAGCCGGCGGCTTTGGAGGCTGCGGTGCCCGAGCCGGTCGTCGCCGAGGGGGCAGCCGGCGCGGAGCCGGCACTCGAGGCGCCCGAGCCGGCGGACGGCGCCGACAGGTCCACCTGGGGCAGGTCGCTGACCTTGGTGGGTGGCACCATGCCCTGCTGCTGGGCTCGTGCCACGATGCTGGCCGGGTTCTCGAGCTCGGCGACGCGCAGCTCCAGAGCGCGCTGGGTGCTGCGCTCGCTCTGCAGGATCTGCTGCAGCCGGGTGAGGCGGACCTGGCCCTGGGTGAGGTAGGCGTGGGCGCCGACCACGGCCAGCAGGCTGCCCACGACCAACACCACGGCGACGACCAGGGCAGGGCGGCCACGGCCCCGGCGCCGCCGAGCGCCGGTCTGGACCAGGCGCAGCGGGGCGCGCCGCGGCGGGCGAGCCGGAGCTCTCCGGGGGGCGACGGCGCCACGCGCAGTGGCGGCGGTGACGGCCATCAGCGCTCCCCGGTGCCGGGCGCCACCCGCTCCAGGGCCCGCAGCCGGGCGCTCTCAGACCGGCGGTTGGCGGCGACCTCCGCCGGCGAGGGCCGGCGGGCCCCGCGAAAGACGAGCCGGCCGGCGGGAACCGCGCCGCAGACGCAGGGAAGGCCTGGCGGGCACTGGCACCCACCGGTCACTGCCTCGGCCAACGCCGCCTTCACCAGGCGGTCTTCCCCCGAATGGTAGGCGATGACCACCAGCCGGCCACCGGGGCGCAGCAGGTCGACGGCGCGGGGCAAGGTGTCGGCCAGCACCTGCAGCTCGTCGTTGACGGCGATGCGCAGCGCCTGGAAGACCCTGCGGGCCGGGTGGCCGCCGTGGCGGCGGACGGCGGCGGGCAGGGCGTCGCGCACGACGTCGGCCAGCTGGCCGGTGGTGCGCAGGGGCCGGGCGGCCACCACCGCTCGGGCCAGGCGCCGGGCGAAGCGTCCCTCGCCGTTGGCGGCGAACAGCCGGGCCAGCTCGGCCTCGGGCAGCTGGTTGGCCAGGTCGGCGGCGGTGCGGGGATCGTCGGGATCCATGCGCATGTCGAGCGGGGCGTCGTGGCGGTAGGAGAAGCCCCGCTCGGCCCGGTCGAGCTGGGGGGAGCTCACCCCCAGGTCGAGCAGCACCCCGCTGAGGGCGGTGACCCCGGCGTCGGCCACGGCGTCGGCCAGGTGGTCGAAGCGGGCCCGGATCACGGTGGCCCGCGGCCCGAAGGGCGCCAGGCGGGCGGAGGCGGCGGCGACGGCGACGGGGTCGCGGTCGAGCCCGAGCACCGACAGGTGCGGGTGCGAGGCCAGCACGGCGGCGGCGTGGCCACCACCGCCCACCGTGCCGTCGACCAGCAGGCCTTCGGGCACCGGGGCCAGCAGCTCCACCACCTCGTCGACGAGCACCGGCTGGTGGGAGAAGTCCGAGTCCATCCGCAGCCCCTCGACTGGCGCTACGCCAACGGGACGGGGTCCCGGCTGCACCGGCTGGAAGAGGGCGGAGGAGGTGTCTTCCACCGAGCCAGTCGAGAGGCTGCGCATGGGCCTGGATCTGAGCTTGCGGTTGCGTCCGGCGGCGTCGCTGGGGTCGTCGCTCCTGTGGTCGCTCCTGTGGTCGCTCAGTCGAGCGTGCCGGAGACCAGCCGCTGCTCCTCGGGAGCCACCTTCTCCTCCCAGCGCGTCGGGTCCCACAGCTCGATCCGGTCGATGGCTCCGAGCACCAGGACGTCGCTGCTCAGGGCGGCGAAGTCCCGCAGCCGCGACGGCACGGCGATCCTCCCCTGGCGGTCGACCTCCACCTCGTGGGCGGTGGAGGCCCACATCCTCACCATGTTGCGATCGGCCGGGTTGTCCGCCACCCGCTGCTGCATCTCGGTCATCTGCACCTCGAACTCCTCGGGGGTCCACAGGGCCAGGCAGCCGTCGGTGTTTGGGGTCAGGAACCCGTGGTTGGGCTCCTCGGCGCGAAACGGGGCCCGGAACTTCGACGGGAGGATGAGTCGCCCCTTGTCGTCGAGCGAGTGCTCGTACCTCCCGAAGAACCTCGCCATCCACCCGAGCTCCGACCATTCGCCCCACCAGCAGGGTTACTCCCTTTCGCCCCACTTCGCACCACAGTACGCCCCACCACCCCACCGGTCAACCACCCGACGCCCGTTGGGCGGCGCTTCGGCTCAGCCCGGCGCCACGAGCGCCCACCGGAGCGCACCAGGAGTGGCTGCCGCCCTGAGGCGGGGGATCGCGGCGTCACGGCGGATGGCGGGCCTATCGCCACCGGGACTCCCGGGCCTTCTGGTGGGGCCAGGTGGAGCGCCGGTCGTCGTCGACGCCCCGCCCGCAGGTGCGGCTCGTGGTGGATCCGGTCTCGCCGCGGGGGTCAGTCGGTGGGCCGCGGTGTCCGCATGCACGAGGATGGCTGATCGCCTCGCGCCCCAGACCGCTGCTCGCCGGGCATCCCGCGTCAGCTCGAATCGTCGTCCTGCCATGCGGCGCGGCGGCCGCCGATCAGGCCCGTGAACGGCTCGACATGCGGCGGTGTGGTCCGATCGAGATCTGCTGATCGACCTGGCTCCAGCCCAGCCAGGCCCTGTCCCCGCGAGGTCCAGAGCGGCCCGAGCAGGGTGCTCGATCGCCCGCCGCGAGGCATGCGCTCGGGTGGTCCCGGGGGGTGTGGAGCCGTTGTCACACCCCTGAT
>JAJZWW010000454.1 GCA_021846485.1 Actinomycetes bacterium | reverse complement strand
GACTCCCCGTGAGCGGAGGTAGAAGAGGGCGTCGGGATCGAGCTGGCCCACAGCCGCTCCATGGGCGCAGGCGACGTCGTCGGCGTTGATCTCGAGGCGGGGGCGAGTGTCCACCTCAGCCCGCTCAGAGAGCAGCAAGTTCTTGTTGACCTGCGCCGCGTCGGTCCCGTCGGCCCCGGGGCGCACGACGAGATGCCCGTTGAACACGCCATGGCCGTCGCCGGAGACAACCCCCTTGTAGAGCTGGCGGCTCGTACAGCCAGGGGCGGCGTGGTCGACGAGCACGGGGTTGTCGTGGTGCTGGCCCGCGCCGGTGAGGAACAGCCCGTCCAGGTCGACGTCCGCTCCCTCGCCGGCGAGGACGACGTCGACCTCGTGGCGGCCGATCCGGCCACCGGTGGCCAGCAGCCGCGAGGACAGCCGGCTAGCCTCGGCCAGACGGGCTTCGAGCGAGGAGAAGTGGAAGCTGTCCGTGCGCTCGCCTTGCAGGACATGGTGCGCGAGCTGCGCGCCGGCGCCGAGGTGCACCTGGGTGAGGGCGTTGGTGACCGACGGGCCCCCTGGCCCGCTCAGGTAGGTCTCGACCAGCGTGGCGCTGGCCCCGGCCCCCGCCACGACGATGACGCGGGGATGCGACCAGCTCGCCTCGCTGGCGGGCATAGAGACGAAGACGACCTCGATCGGGTCCTCGACGACCGTCCCCGGTGGAAGGTCGATGAGCACCCCGTCGACAGCGGCCGCGTCGTTCATGGCGCGAAGGGCATGGGGGTAGCCGCCGGCACACCACAGCCAGGACGGATCCAGGCGCCCGTCGAGCCTGTGCAGGGCGCCGGCCAGCGACTCGACGAGGACCCCGGCGGGAGGCGCCCCGCCGGTTGAGGACAGTGCGGCGTCGACCCGGCCGTTCACCACCACGATCCGAGCGCCGCCCAGGTGCGGGCCTACGAGATCACCCACCGAGACCGGTGCCCCGCCGTCGGCAGCGCCCTCGGGGGGCGCACCCAGGGGGACGGCGAGCGCCGCGTCGATCTTGGTGTAACGCCAGTCCTCGTGCTTGGTGCTCGGGAAACCATGGTCCCCAACCCACGCCGCTGCTCGCCGGCGCGCCGCCCTCAGCCACCCCGGATCTGAGGACCACCCGGGTTCCGATGCTCGATCGAGGATCTGCGCCACCATCCCGGAAGCCGTGCCCGACGGTGGCCTGCGCGCCGTCGCCGGGCGGGTGGCGGCGGTCATCGGGCAGTGGCGGTCGAGACCGGGAGCGGCTCGACGCCCGGGCCGTCGAGGCCCGCGTAGCCGTGGGCTTCGAGCTCGGCGGCGAGGTCGGCTCCGCCAGAGCGGACGATCCGCCCGCCGGCGAGCACGTGCACCCGGTCAGGGACCAGGTGCTCCAGCAGGCGCTGGTGGTGGGTGATGAGCACCGCCGAGCGGTGCGGGGCCCGCAGCGAGGAGACACCGGCTGCCACGACCCTCAGGGCGTCGATGTCGAGCCCAGAGTCGGTCTCGTCCAAGACCGCCAACCGAGGCTCGAGAATGAGCATCTGGAGGATCTCGTTGCGCTTGCGCTCCCCGCCGGAGAACCCGTCGTTGACCGCACGGTCCAACAGGGCGCGGTCCATGTCCACCAGTCGGCGTTTGGCGTCGACGAGGGCCAAGAACTCGACCGGTCCGAGCTCCTCCTCGCCGCGGGCTCGGCGCTGGGCGTTGAGCGCCGTGCGCAGGAAGTACATGGTGGGCACGCCGGGGATCTCGACGGGGTGCTGGAAGCCGAGGAACACTCCCGCCGCGGCGCGCTCCTCGGGGGTCATCGCCAGCAGGTCTGCCCCGTCGTAGAGGACCCGCCCGGCGGTCACCTGGTAGGGGTCCCGGCCGGCGAGGACATGGGCCAACGTGCTCTTGCCCGACCCGTTGGGTCCCATCACGGCGTGGACCTCGCCGTCGGGGACCTCGAGCGTCAGCCCGTGGAGGACTTCGGTGTCGCCGATCGAGGCGTGGAGGTCGTCGACGCAGAGCATCAGCCGACCGCTCCTTCCAGGCTCACCGACAACAGGCGCTGGGCTTCGACGGCGAACTCCATAGGCAGCTCCTTGAACACCTCCCGGCAGAAGCCGTTCACGATCATCGAGGTGGCCTCGTCCTCGGGTATCCCCCGCTGGCGGGCATAGAAGAGCTGGTCGTCGGAGACCTTGGAGGTGGTCGCCTCGTGCTCGACCTGGGCGGTGGGGTGCTTCACCTCGACGTAAGGGAAGGTGTGCGCTCCGCAGTCGGGCCCGATGAGGAGCGAGTCGCAGCGGGTGTGGTTACGGGCACCGGTCGCCGATCGCAGCATCTTCACCAGCCCCCGGTAGGTGTTCTGGCCGTGCCCGGTGGAGATCGCCTTGGACACGATCGTGCTCTTCGTGTCCTTGCCGATGTGGATCATCTTCGTGCCGGTGTCGGCTTGCTGGTGGGCCGCCGAGACCGCCACCGAGTAGAACTCGCCCACCGACCCGTCACCCTGGAGGACCACGCCGGGGTACTTCCAGGTGATCGCCGAGCCGGTCTCCACCTGGGTCCAGGAGATCTTCGATCGTGCCCCTGCGGCACGGCCGCGCTTGGTGACGAAGTTGAAGACACCACCCTTTCCCTCGGCGTCACCGGGGTACCAGTTCTGCACCGTCGAGTACTTGATGGAAGCGTCGTCCATCGCCACGAGCTCGACGACCGCGGCGTGGAGCTGGTGCTCGTCGCGCATGGGGGCGGTGCAGCCCTCCAAGTAGCTGACCGAAGCACCGTCCTCGGCGACGATGAGGGTGCGCTCGAACTGGCCGGTCCCCGCGGCGTTAATGCGGAAGTAGGTTGAGAGCTCCATCGGGCAGCGCACCCCCTTGGGTACGTAGCAGAACGAGCCGTCGGTGAACACCGCCGAGTTGAGCGCGGCGAAGAAGTTGTCCCGGAAGGGCACGACCGAGCCGAGGTAGGCCCGCACGAGGTCGGGATGGTCCCGCACTGCGGCCGAGAACGAGCAGAAGATCACCCCGGCCTCGGCGAGGCGGGCCTGGAAGGTGGTCGCCACCGACACCGAGTCGACCACCGCGTCGACCGCCACCCCCGACAGGCGCTCCTGCTCGGCGAGCGAGATGCCGAGCTTGTCG
>JAJZWW010000453.1 GCA_021846485.1 Actinomycetes bacterium | reverse complement strand
CCTTACCGACCCATCCGGGGTCCCACTGCGTTTCACCCCGCACGATTTCCGGCGGATCTTCGCCACTGACGCGCTCCGAGCCGGGCTGCCACCCCACATCGCCGCGAAGATCCTCGGCCATCTCGACCTCAACACGACCCTCGGGTATGCGATCTACCCGGAGGACGTGATCACCCATCACCGGGCGTTCGTCGCCCGCCGGCGGGCGCTACGTCCGGGTGAGGAGTACCGCGACCTCAGCCCGCAAGAGTGGGACGAATTCCTCACCCACTTCGAGTTACGCAAGGTTGAGCTCGGCATCTGCACCAGGGATTTCGGGACCCCGTGCGTCCACGAGCACGCCTGCATCCGCTGCCCCGCCCTCCGACCAGACCCGGCCCAGCAGGACCGTTTGGAGGAGATCCTCGCCAACCTGCATGACCGAATGGCCGAAGCCACCGAGCACGGCTGGCGAAGTGAGATCGCCGGCTTGGAGGTGAGCATCACCGCCGCCGAAGCCAAGGTTGCCACGATGCGCCAGCTCGCCGCCCGCCACCAGGTCACCTTCTTGGGCATGCCCGACTTCCGCCCCGCTGCCGGACGCGCCATCCCCGCCGTCCGCCCGTGACGAGTGTCGCTGTCGCCGTGGCCGCCGGGGTCCTTGTCGGACCGTGGCTTCGCGCCAGCATCGTCGCCAGTCGCCTGCCGTCGGGCGATCCGGCCCGCGGTCGCTGCCCGGGCTGTTCGCGTCGGGTCCTGGCACCTGATCCCGGTACCACCGTATCGACCGCTCTGGTCGGCAGGTGCCGGGCGTGCCGGCAACGGATCGCCGCCCCGACGGTGGTCATCGAAGTGTTGAGCGCCGCGGTGCTCGGCCTGCTGGCCCTGCGAGTCCATCCGCTGCTCGTGCTTGCCGCCGCCGGCTTGGCGGCAGCCGGAGGCATTGTGCTCGGTGCTGTCGACGCCAGCACCCAAGGCCTGCCCGACAAGGTGTTGATCCCCACCCTCGTCGCGGTCGCGGCCCTGCTCGTCGCGGCCGGGATCGTCGACCACCGCCCCGAACGGCTGGGCTCGGCGCTGGCCGGCGCGGCAGCCGCCTTCGCCGGCTAAAACCTGCTCGCTCTGGTCACCGCCGAGCTGGGGTTCGGTGACTGCAAGCTCGCGGCGCTCCTCGGTTTGGTCCTCGGCTGGGTCGGCTGGAACGCCCTGCTCGCAGGCATCACGCTCGGCTTCCTCCTCGCCGCCCTCTTCCTGCTGCCCCAGGTGATCGCCAGCCGGTCCTCCCGGACCCGGATAATCCCGCTCGGGCCGTTCATGCTGCTCGGCGCCCTCAGCGTCCTGCTCATTGCAGCCTGAGGGAGACGCCCGTATCGGCCGTCGGGAACAGCCGGCTTCGACGAGGTCCAGCTGACCTGGCCGTCGGTGCGGTTGTCGCCTGGTGTCGTTGACCCCGCGTAACCTCGGCGAGTGTCCGACGCGCCCGCCGCTGTCCGTCTGCTGCGCCGGGGCAGGGCGCTTGAGGCGGCCACCCTTGGCTGGAACGTCGCCGGGGTGGTCGTCCTCGCCGTCGCGGCTGTCGCGGCGCGCTCGGTGGCGCTGGGAGGCTTCGGTCTCGACTCGCTCATCGAGATCGGCGCCAGCATCGTGGTCCTCTGGGAGCTCGCCGGGACCGGCGCACAACGCCAGCAGAGGGCGCTTCGCCTGATCGGCGCCGCCTTCGTCGTGTTGGCCGTCTATCTCGCCGTGCAGTCCTCGGTCGTCCTCGCTGTCGGCTTCCACCCTGACCGCAGCCCGTTGGGCATTGCCTGGACAGCGGTCACCGCGACGGTCATGTTCTTCCTGGCCGCCGGCAAGTCCCGCACGGGACGGGCGCTCCACAACCCGGTGCTGGTCACCGAGGGGCGGGTCACGACCATCGACGGCATCCTCGCCGTCGCCGTCCTGGTCGGTCTCGTGCTCAACGCCGCGGCCGGCTGGTGGTGGGCCGACCCGCTCGCCGCATACGTGCTCGCCTACTACGGCGGGAGGGAAGCGTGGGAGATCCTTCGCCATCACAGCGGCGCCTGAGTCGCTCGCTCCACGAGTCGCTCATCCCTCTCGTCGTGGTCGCCGCCGCGTTCGGTGTCGGCTTCCCTGCGGCGGCGAGCTCACTGCGATCCTGGGTGCCGGTGATGCTCGCCGGGCAAGTGGCCGGCGTGGCTCTCACCATTTCCGCCACCGAGCTGGCGCCCGTCGTCCGACGCGCCCAACCTCTCGTCATCGCGCTCGGCGCCCAGTGGGTGGTGATGCCCGCCGTTGGCTACGCGCTGTTCCGGCTGGCTGGCGAGAACCTCGCCGGTCAGGGCGCGCTCATCACCGCCATCTCCCCGGCGGAGATCACCAGCGCCCTGGTCGCCGTGATCGCCGGAGCCGACGCAGCAACCGCGGCAGCGCTCATGACCGCCAGCGTCGCACTCGGCTGCGTGCTCACCCCCCTGTGGCTGACCGTCACGTGGCCCCGAACGACCGGCTTCGACTTGACGTCGCTTGTCTTCGAGCTGGTGCTTTCCGTCGCCGTGCCCCTTCTCGTCGGTGTCACCCTCCGCAGCCGCGTCGCTCTGGTCGCCGCCCACCCGCGCCGCTGTCTCGACCTCGCCGGCCTATCGCTGATCCTGGTCGTCTTCGTCGGCGCCGGCCAAGCCCGGCCGCTCCTCTTGTCCGGGCAGATCGGTGAAGCAGCCGGGCTCGCAGCAGCACTTGTCGCTGCCGGCGCCATCCTCGCCGCAGTGGTCGCGGTCGCCTCCAAGAGGCCGAAGCCAGCAGCTCTCGCCATCGCGTTCCCCCTCGGGATGCGAGAGTTCGGCATCGCTACCGCCGTCGCCCTCGCGGTCGCGCCCCGCGCCGCAGGGTTCGGCGGCCTCTACGGTGTTCTCCTCATGCTCGCATCCACCACCGCCGCAGCCAGCCTCCGCCCCCGCAGCAACAAGAACCGCTCCCTGTAGTTCAGAAAAGACGTCAAGTGGGCAGGCGTCGTGGGTCTCTACCTCGGGTGGCTCGGGTGGTCCGCCGTGCCCGCCGGCACGCTCCTGGCCTTCACGGCCGCCGCGGTCGGCGCGGCCGGGCGGCGCGTTGCCATATCGCAGATCCACGAGAGGACCCTGCCGATGGCGCCGTTCATGACCGGCGGCGCC